>JBKJOY010000197.1:0-16010 GCA_046595415.1 Thermomonas sp. | reverse complement strand
CGCCGCTATCAAGGCATCCACCACGATTCAATCCTTTATCTTGGCCAAGGCCTGAAGGAACGATGGCCTGACATTTACAGTCAAGACCTGTTTTTCCTGCATGGAAGCCAGACAAGCTATTCCATCGTTCCCTGGATGCTGAAGCAAGCATTCGTATGGCTCACGCCTGCCTCCACGTTCCTGTGGGGATCGTTTGCCAGCTTGCTGCTCTTTGCCGCCGCAAGCTGGTATTGCCTACAAGCATTACTACCACCCCGGCAACGATATTGGGCTTGGCTGGGAATACTGTGCTTACCGCCTATCTACGGCGTGGTGCATATTTTCAGTTTCAATGAGCCATTCCTTACCTCGCGACCCTTCGCAGAGTCGTTTTGCCTATTCGGAATTGGACTGTTAGCGCGAAAATATTACAAAACTGCACTTGTAAGCCTCTTGTGTGCCGCCGCTTTCCATCCGCTTCAAGCAATTGGGGCATTCTTTGTCATTTGGGCGTGGGCAATATTGCAAGATCGCCGCTGGCTACACCTCGCGTGGCTCACTTTCCCTGTCGCTGCGCTAGCCTATTTTGGAATCCAGCCCTTCAACGGCCTCTTCCAACAGGCAGACACCGCTTGGCTCACCGAGATCAAGTATTCCCGTCATTTGTTCGTGACACTGTGGGACATCAACGATTTCAAGGTACTTGGGCTCGATGTATTCATTCTTTTTCGCGCATGGCGACTATTGGGCAACCAATTCGGGAATTGGTGCGTCTCATCACTGATTGGGCTGATACTTGGCATATCCGCCAGCCTGATCCTTGTTGATTTCCTGCATCTGGTTCTCCCGATTGGTATGCAACTGTGGCGAGCTCATTGGCTGGCACATTGGTTTTCGATGGCCGCGATTGCGGCATTGCTGTTCCAGCATGTGCGAGCCAGGGAAACCATTCAGGCGCTACTGCTGACGTTGACAGCGTTGTTAGGATGGGGTGAGACCGCATGGGGCTGGGCATTGGTCGCCACGATGTATCTGACGTGGCCATATTTGCCGGATGCGACCCGCACGAATCTCAATCGCTTGCTGACGTACATTTTTAGTCTGGCGATCTTCTTTCTGTTCATCAGTCATGCCAGCAACGAATTCCACTGGTTTCGGGAAGCGCATTACCAGATCAAGCAGTATCCCTTCGACCGGCGACTGCTCGCGTTTCCTGTCATCTCGTTTGGCTTGCCGTTACTAGGCGCATGGCTATGGCAGCGATCCAGCCCAACAGGGAAAGCTCTGCTTTTTCTGCTTGTCCTGGGTCCTCTGATCGTGCTGAGTGCCCGTCTCTGGGACAGCAGACATGAGATGCAACGCGCTTTTGAGAATAGCCAGTTCCAGCCTGGAATCTTTGCGGTAGCCCTGCCAAAAAATGCCACGATCTATTGGACTTCCGGGTCACTGGTTGGCATTTGGCTGACGTTGCAGCGAGTCTCGTATTACAGCGACAGCCAACTTTCCGGACAGATGTTCAATCGCGACACTTACACCGACGGATTTGTTCGGCAGCAGAGGATGCTTCCGCTTGCTATTGAAGAGCAGCGCTGCTCGGCCGAATTGAAGACGAAAAAACTGAAAGATGACAGTAGCTGTTGGGTCAGCGACGCCAGCATGCGCAGGGCATGTGAGCCTGGATCACAGGAAGGCCCCGACTACATCATATTGCCGTTCGAGCAGCCCCAGCACCATGACGGCATTTGGGTCATGCAAGATATTGAATCACGTCAACACGTTGCCACCTTTTGGCTCTACAAGTGCACTTCCGTAATGGAAGACCTGAATCGGAAAGAGGCATGAGCATGCAACCTCGTCAAAATCCTTATTCATTAACTACTTTTGCTGGCGCGCTGCTTGGGATCACAATTCTCCTGCACTTGCGGCGCTATGCAGGCATCACCCACGACTCGATGCTGTACCTTGGCCAGGCATTGATGGCGCAAAGACCCGATATTTTCAGCAAGGATCTGTTTTTCCTGTTTGGAAGCCAAGCGAATTTTAGTCTTTTCCCTTGGCTCGCTGGACTACTCTTCAATTGGTTCGCTCCGCCCCTGATTTTCCTCTGGGGAACGCTATTGTCCCTGCTGCTATTTGCAGCAGGAGGCTGGTACTGCTTGCGGGGCTTGCTTCCGAAGGACCAGAGATTCTGGGCATGGCTTGGAGTGTTGTGCCTGCCGTCCAGATATGCCATCACTGAACTATTTAGCTACGGCGAGCAGTTCTTTACTTCGCGCCCATTCGCTGAAGCTCTCTGTCTATTTGGCATTGGCTTTTTGATACAAAGACACTGGATACTTGCCGTCATTTGCGCAGCACTTGCTGGCTCCCTGCATCCGTTACAGACCTGCGCTGCCCTGCTGATCGTTTGGCCATGGCTTTTTCTTCAAGATCGAAGGTGGCTACATCTAATGTGGCTCGCGTTGCCAATTTGCGGGCTTGCTGCCTTGAACGTGGTGCCATTTGGTGGGTTATTCCAACAAATTGATCCGGAGTGGCTTTTAAAGATCCAGGGTAATACCAGGCAGATGTTCCTTGGCCTTTGGGGACCATCAGACTTCTGGAGCCTTGGGTTTGATGCACTGCTTCTTGCTTATGGTTGGCGCACACTGCATGAATCAATAGGCGCTTGGTGCGCGGCAGCGCTGTCAGGGATTGCACTTGGCTTCTCGGCCAATCTGATACTGGTTGACAGCCTGCACCTCGTTCTGCCGACTGGAATGCAGTTGTGGCGCGTTCACTGGCTGGCGCATTGGTTTGCAATGACCACGTTGGCGCTCTTGTTGCTTCGGGACGCGCGTAATGGCGATTGGCCACGCATATTGCTACTGATGATGACTGCTCAATTGGCCTGGACAATGCCAATCCTGACCTGGGCGCCGCTGGCATTGCTGTATGGCGTGTGGACTCGACTTTTTACCGAAGGGAAGTACTCCCGTCTGCGTCCAGTGTTAGGCGTGCTTTTTGGAATAGGGATCACCTTACTCTTCGCCAACTACGTGAGCTCTGACTGGATCTTCTTCAGACTTGCTCACTATCGCCTTGATATCTATGCGCTTGACCACCGGCTGTTGGCTTTCCCCGCTATTACCTTGGGTCTGCCTGCACTTGGTATTTTTTTCTGGAACAAATGCGCGCTATTGGGCCGACTTCTGTTGGTTTTCCTGGTACTGCTCCCATTGGCGGTGGTTGGAGCCGTGCGTTGGGATTCAAGGCCGTGGATCAACCGTGCCTTTGAGAGTTCTGCATCCCACTCCGCTATTTTCGGTATGGAAATTCCGGAGGCTGCGCAGGTATATTGGGATCCAGAGACGTTTCTTGGCCCTTGGATGGTTTTGAATCGTGCCAGTTATTACAGCGGGGGACAGCTGGGCGGTGGTGGATTCAACCGGGAGACTTCACTCGAGGGGAATCGTCGGGCTGCCCGCATGATCACGTTGATCCGCGACAGTAATTACTGCCAGGATCGAGACCGTCCAATTACAGATCGTAATAGCTGCCATATCACTGATTTAGGAATGGAGCGCGCTTGCGGACCAGGCACTGGGACGGGTCCAGACTACCTGGTCTTGCGGTATAGGCAGCCCCAGAGCTCAATCGGGAATTGGCAGATTCGGGATCCTGTTACCAACGAGCCCGCAGTTCAATACTGGCTTTACAGTTGCGAATCAGTCATACGCGAAATATCCACCTCCGAAACTCCGGCATCTCATTGAGCTGCGCTCACTCAGGTTTGTGTGAGTGATTGTTGCGATTCAGGGCGCCGTCAAGATCGTTGGCTATGAAATCTCATAGGTCTTCTGATCATTCAAGTTGGATCGATTCATGGGTGCCACGAACCTTTGGCATCCCGCGCATCCCGCTGGGCCGAGCAATCCGCATTAAGAATTCTCGGCGTAGGAGCCGGCCCATTCGCCTACGCACCTATTTGCGGTAAAGTCGGGTTTCGCTAGGGAGGCGAGGACCTAATGAGCGCAGTCAACGCCGCCAATCTGATGGGAATTACCGGTATCGCCCGGCGTCTGGTTCTGGATGGCGCCATGGAGGAAGCCGACGCGCGCAAGGCGATGGATGCGGCCACCCAGGAAAAGGTGCCGCTGGCCACCTATATTGCAGATCGCAAGCTGGTGTCGACTCGGGCACTCTCTGCGGCGCATTCGCTGGAATTCGGAATGCCCTTGATCGATCCCTTGGCGCTGGACCCGACGCAGTCCGCGATCAGCCTGGTCAAGGAAGAGTTGCTTCGCAAGCATCACGTGCTGCCGTTGCACAAACGCGGCAACCGGTTATTCGTTGGCATCGCCGATCCAACTGACATCGCGGCGCTGGAAGAAATCAAGTTCCACACCAATTTGACTGTAGAGCCAATTCTGGTAGATGCCGACAGCCTGAAACGCTGTCTGGATCTGTGGCTTGAGGCTGCCGAGGCTTTCAATGATACGGATGGGGATGGCCTTGAAGGCCTGGAAGTCAGTGGCGGCGACGAAGACCTCTCCAGCGACACGGGCATCGATGCCAGCGGCGAAGACACGCCGGTGGTCAAGTTCATCAACAAGGTACTTGTGGACGGAATTCGCAAAGGCGCGTCCGACGTCCACTTTGAACCATATGAGTCCGACTACCGGGTGCGCTTGCGCATCGACGGCATCCTGAAGACGGTCCGGAAAGCACCTAACAAGTTGCACCAGCGCATCGCCGCCCGTCTCAAGGTGATGGCCCAACTGGACATAGCCGAGAAACGCATTCCACAGGACGGTCGAATAAAGCTCAATCTGTCCAAGACCAAGCAAATCGACTTCCGCATGAGTACCCTGCCGACCTTGTTCGGCGAGAAGATCGTGCTGCGTATCCTGGATGGCAGCGCGGCAAAACTGGGTATCGACAAGCTGGGCTATGAAGCAGATCAGCAGAAGCTGTTCCTGGATGCCATCCACAAGCCATATGGAATGGTGCTGGTGACTGGTCCTACAGGTTCCGGCAAGACGGTATCGCTATACACCGCGCTTGGCATCCTGAACGACGAAACACGCAATATCTCCACGGTCGAGGATCCGGTCGAAATCCGCCTGCCCGGGGTCAATCAAGTCCAGCAAAACGTCAAGCGCGGCATGACATTTGCCGCGGCCCTGCGCAGTTTCTTGCGCCAAGATCCGGACATCATCATGGTCGGTGAAATCCGCGACCTGGAAACCGCCGAGATCGCGGTCAAGGCCGCGCAAACCGGCCATATGGTGCTTTCCACGCTGCATACCAACGATGCGCCGCAGACGATCGCACGCCTGATGAACATGGGTATCGCGCCCTACAACATCACCAGCTCGGTCAGCCTGGTAATTGCCCAGCGCCTGGTTCGTCGCCTGCACGACTGCAAACGCCCGGTGCATCTGCCTGAGCACGCTCTGCTTGCCGAGGGGTTCACTGCCGATGAGGTCCATGCCGGAATCACCCTGTTCGAACCGGTGGGCTGCGAGGACTGCACGGAAGGCTACAAGGGCCGAGCTGGCATTTATCAGGTCATGCCCATGACCGATCAGATCCAGCAGATCATTCTGGCTGGTGGTAACGTGCAACAGATCACTCAAGCAGCGCTGGACAGTGGCGTCCGCGACTTGCGCCGTTCAGCGCTGGACAAGGTCAAGGCCGGCGTGACCAGTCTTGTCGAGATCAACCGAGTCACCAAGGATTGAGGGGAACGACATGGCCGCACGCAGAACTACCATCGGCAAAGCCAAGCCTCAGGCAGATGCCCGCCGGTCGAACGCATTGACGGAGTTCGCCTGGCAGGGCCGGGACAAGCGCGGCGTTGTGATGAAGGGGGAGCAGCTGGCCAAGAACGCCAACCTGTTGCGTGCCGAACTGCGCAAGCAAGGTATTACCCCGACTGTAGTCAAGGCCAAGTCCAAGCCGTTCTTTGGCGGTGCCAAGTCGATTTCCCCCCGCGATATCGCAGTTTTCGCACGTCAGTTGGCCACCATGATGAAATCCGGGGTGCCGATCGTCATGGCACTGGAGATCATCGGCGGCGGCAACAAGAACCAGACCATGAAAAAAATGGTCGAAGGCTTGCGCACCGACATCGAGGGTGGCTCATCGATCTCAGAGGCACTGGAGCGTTACCCGGTTCAGTTCGACGAGCTCTTCCGCAATCTGGTCGCCGCTGGTGAATCCTCCGGTGTGCTGGAAACCGTGCTCGAGACGATTGCAAATTACAAAGAGAACATCGAATCGATCAAGGGCAAGATCAAGAAGGCCCTGTTTTATCCGGCCACCATCATTGCGGTGGCCATCATCGTGTGCGGCATCCTGCTCGTGTTCGTGGTGCCCACATTCAGGGAAGCATTCTCGTCTTTTGGCGCCGACCTGCCCGCTTTCACCAAGTTGGTCTTTGGCATTTCGGAAAAAGTGGTTGAGTGGTGGTGGCTGATTGCGATCATCGTGGGTGGCGCAGTATTTACGTTCCTGTTCTTTTACAAGCGTTCTCTCCCACTACAGCACTGGATTGACCGGATGATGTTGAAAATCCCGGTGATTGGCAATGTGCTCCGAAACTCGGCGATCGCTCGTTTCTCGCGCACGCTGGCAGTGACGTTCCAGGCCGGCGTACCGTTGGTGGAGGCCTTGGATAGCGTGGCGGGTGCCACCGGTAGCACCGTTTATGAAAAAGCTGTCAGGCGCATGAAGGAAGATGTGTCGGTAGGCTATCCCGTCAACGTTGCAATGAAACAGGTCAACGTGTTCCCACACATGGTGGTGCAGATGACTGCCATCGGCGAAGAAGCCGGCGCGCTGGACACGATGTTGTTCAAGGTGGCCGAGTTTTATGAAGAAGAGGTCGCCAACGCGGTCGATGCGATGGCTAGCCTGATCGAGCCCATGGTGATGGTCGTGATTGGCAGCTTGGTAGGATCGATCGTGATCGCCATGTACCTGCCGATCTTCAAGCTTGCCGCGACGGTGATGTAACCCAATGGCATTTTTGGACGTGCATCCCGGCCTCGGCTACCCAGCTGCGGCCGGGCTTGGCTTGCTGGTGGGAAGCTTCCTGAATGTGGTGATTTTGCGGCTGCCACGTCGACTGGAGTGGGAGTGGAAGCGCGATGCGCGCGAGATCCTGGAGCAGCCCGAGCTGTACGATCCGCCGCCTCCCGGGATAGTGATTGAGGGCTCGCATTGCCCGCGCTGCAAGAAGAAGCTCAGTTGGTACGAGAATATCCCGCTCTTCAGCTGGCTCATCCAAGGCGGTAGATGCCGGGGCTGCAAGGCTCCGATTTCAATCCAGTACCCGCTGGTTGAACTGCTGACTGGCCTGTTGTTCTTGGTCTGCGTCTGGCGTTTCGGGTTTGGTTGGAAGGGGTTTGGAGCGATCCTGCTGACCGGCTATCTGATCGCACTGTCCGGCATCGACCTGCGTACCCGCCTGCTGCCTGATCAACTGACCCTGCCGCTGCTTTGGCTCGGCTTGGTGGCCTCGGTTGAAAATCTGTATGTCGGCCAGAAGGCAGCCCTGCTGGGCGCAATGGCGGGGTATCTGTGCCTGTGGTCGGTGTATTGGCTGTTCAAGCAATTGACCGGCAAGGAGGGCATGGGTCACGGCGATTTCAAGTTGCTGGCAGCGCTGGGCGCTTGGACCGGACTGTCGGGCGTCTTGCCGACGGTGTTGATTTCGTCGCTGGTGGGTGCGGTCGTTGGTTCCCTCTGGCTGATGGCCAAGGGCAAGGACAAGGCGACGCCCATTCCTTTCGGGCCCTATCTGGCCATTGCTGGCTGGATCAGCTTCTTCTGGGGCGGGCAATTGGTCGGGGCGTACATGCGGTTTTCCGGGCTCGCGTGAGCGTGTTCGTCGTCGGCCTGACGGGCGGCATCGCCGCTGGCAAGACAGAAGTGACACGGCGCTTCCAGGCGCTGGGCATCCACGTAGCCGATGCGGATCTTGCTGCACGCGATGCGGTGGCGATTGGCAGCGACGGACTAGCGGACATCGTCGATATGTTCGGTGCCAGCGTACTGGCCGCCGATGGCAGCCTGGATCGACCGGCGATGCGCCTTCGCGTGTTCAATGATCCCGATGCACGCAAGCGTCTGGAAGGCATCATCCACCCGCACGTCCGCGAAATGCTGCATGAATCCTGCGCTGCCGCCGATTCGCCTTACGCGATGGCGGCCGTGCCTCTATTGGCCGAAAGCGGTGGGCGCAAGGCATACGCTTGGCTGCAACGGATCCTGGTCGTCGATGTTCCGCAAGAGATGCAATTGCAGCGCCTGCTCCGGCGCGACGGTATCGATGAACAATTGGCTGAACGGATGATGGCGGTGCAAGCCAGCCGACAACAAAGGCTGGCGATTGCCGACGATGTGTTGGTCAATGACGGTCCGTTGGACCAGTTGCAGGCACATGTCATGGCGTTGGATCGGTTGTACCGGACGTTGGCCAACGCGTAGCAGCAACGCCTAAGTTCGTGCTTGGCTAGCCAAACCCCGTATCGCTGCTATGCCTTGTGCGCCATGCGCACGAGCGTCGTCCAGGTCGTCCATGGCTAGTCCGCCAAGGGCATAGATCGGCAGCGCTACCTGCTCGCGCATGTGCGCGAACGCTTCCCAGCCGATGCCCACCGCGTCCACATGCGTGGTGGTTGCATGCACGGGACCAAGCACGACAAAGTCGCAAGCCAGTTCCTGCGCTCGCACGAGATCGCGCGTCGTATGGCAGGACGCCGCGAGCAGATGCCCAGACGTTTTGTGCGCATCCAGAAGTGCAGCCTGGTCGCGTTGTTGCAAATGCGTCGAACGCAGGTGGACGCCGCACCGCAGGCGCGCCGCCATGGCGATGTCGCCATTCACCAGCACGTGGACATCTGCCTCCCGGCATCGCGCGACGGCGCTGGCCGCCAGCCGCAACCAGCGCTGCGGGTCGCAGTCGGGGGCACGCAGTTGCACGCGCTGGATCCCCGCTGCCAGAGCACGATCCAGCGCCGCCAGCCATGCTCCATCGTCAACGCCTGGGTCGGGCGTGATGAGATAGTGGTCGGGCTGCAACAGCGCCGCGACCACGGGGCGATCCGCAGGCGGCATCGAGTAGCTGGCCAGCAGGTGCAGTGGCACCCAAGCCAGCGCCTGGCCATCCAGCCCCTTGGGGGTGCCTGCGTAGGAGCGCACTGCACGCACATCCAGCACCAGCCGTTTGTCAGCGTATTGCTGCGGCACGCAGATCACCTTCGCGCCAACGACAGCGCGGATACCGAGTTCCTCGTGCAGCTCGCGCGCTAGTGCAGCCTCCGGTAATTCCCCGGCTTCAACCTTGCCGCCCGGGAACTCCCATAGACCAGCCAGATCACGGCCTTCGGTTCGCCGCGCAAGCAGGATGCGACCGAGGGGATCGCGAATGACACCCGCAACCACGTGAATTTGTTTCATGACATATGAAAATGGGGACGGAGGGAAATAAGCGAGCTTAATTCCCTCCGTCCCCATTTCGGATGTTTTTGTTCAGGCCAGCTGGCCGTGGCAGTGCTTGAACTTCTTGCCGCTGCCGCACGGGCACGCGTCGTTGCGGCCAACGCGGCTGAATTCGTCACCATACGCGGCAGCCTGCACGTCGGCCGCTTCCTCATCAGCGCCCAGACCACCCATGTCCTCGTGCTGGAACTGCATCTGCTGGGCGGCGGCATCGGCCTGCGCACGCTCGGCGGCTTCGAGCTGCGCGATTTCGTTTTCGTCGCGGACACGCACGCGCGCGAGCAGGGACACCACTTCGCGCTTGACCTTCTCCAGCAACTCGGAGAACAGTTCGAAGGCTTCCTTCTTGTATTCCTGCTTCGGCTGCTTCTGCGCATAGCCACGCAGATGGATGCCCTGGCGCAGGTAATCCATCCGCGCCAGATGCTCCTTCCATGACTGATCCAGCACGTTCAACATGACGTGCTTTTCCAGCATGCGCATGGTGTCGCCACCCACCTGCTCTTCCTTGTCGGTAAACATCCCGACAACCGCCTCGTGTACTTTCGCCTCGATCTCAGCGGCATCGAGCTCGGTATGCTCGGCAAGCAGTTTGACGAGGTCGATATCAACGCCGTACTCGGCTGCGAGCTCCGCCTGCAGGGCTGGCAAGTCCCATTGTTCGTCAATTGAATTGGGCGGCACGAAGCGCTCGACCAATTCGCCGACGACATCCGAGCGAATGCCCTCGATGTTGTCGTGGATGCTGTCCGCTTCCAGTAATTCGTTGCGCTGGTTGTAGATCACCTTGCGCTGGTCGTTGTTGACGTCGTCGAACTCCAGCAGGTTCTTGCGGATGTCGAAGTTGTGGGCTTCGACCTTGCGCTGTGCATTGGCGATCTGCTTGCTCACCAGCGGCGACTCGATGATGTCGTCTTCCTTCAGGCCCATCCGCTCCATCACCTTCTGCACCCAGTCGGCGGCGAAGATGCGCATCAAGTTGTCTTCCAGCGACAGGTAGAACCGCGAGGAACCCGGGTCACCCTGGCGGCCGGAACGGCCCCGCAACTGGTTGTCGATGCGGCGCGATTCGTGGCGTTCGGTGCCAACGATATGCAATCCGCCTGCCGCTTTGACCAGGTCATGGCGAACCTGCCATTCGGCTTTCAGGCGCGAACGGGTGGCGTCGTCCAAGTCGCCTTGCGCTTCGAGGTCGGCCAGCGCGGTTTCCAGCGAGCCGCCCAGCACGATGTCGGTACCGCGACCAGCCATGTTGGTGGCGATGGTCACCGCACCGGGCGCGCCCGCGTTGGCCACGATGATCGCTTCGCGCTCGTGCTGCTTGGCATTCAGCACCTCATGGGGCACGCCGGCCGCCTTCAATTCGTCGCTGAGCAGTTCCGAAACTTCGATCGAGGTGGTGCCCACCAGCGCCGGCTGGCCGCGCTCCACGCAATCGATGATGTCCTTGACCACGGCGCGATACTTGCCAGCGCGATTGAGGAAGACCAGGTCGGAATGATCCTTGCGGACCATCGGACGATGGGTCGGCACCACGGTGACTTCCAGGCCGTAGATATTCTGGAACTCGTACGCTTCGGTGTCCGCGGTACCGGTCATGCCGGCCAACTTGTTGTACATGCGGAACAGGTTCTGGAACGTGACCGATGCCAGGGTCTGGTTCTCGCGCTGGACCTGCACACCTTCCTTCGCTTCCACCGCCTGATGCAAGCCATCGGACCAGCGCCGTCCCTGCAGGGTGCGGCCGGTGAATTCGTCAACGATGATCACTTCGTCGTCGCGCACGATGTAATCCACGTCGCGCTGGTAGATCGCATGCGCACGCATCGCGGCATTCAAGTGATGCACCACGTGGATGTTCTGCGGCGCGTACAGGCTGTCGTCCTCGCCGAGAATGCCGGCACCGCGCAGCAAGTGCTCGGCGTGCTCCTGGCCTTCCTCGGACATATGGACTTGCTTGCCTTTCTCGTCGACCCAGAAGTCACCTTCGCCTTCCTCGGTTTTCTGGCGGACCAGCGAAGGCACGATGGCGTTGACGCTCAGGTACAACTCCGGCGAGTCGTCCGACGGACCGGAGATGATCAGCGGGGTGCGCGCCTCATCGATCAGGATGGAATCGACTTCGTCGATGATCGCGTAGTTCAAACCGCGCTGGAACCGGTCTTCCTTGGCCAGTGCCATGTTGTCACGCAGATAATCGAAGCCGATTTCGTTGTTGGTCGCGTAGGTGATGTCCGCGCGGTAGGCGCCGTGCTTTTCCGAATGCGGCATGCCGGGGTACACGACACCCACGCTTAATCCCAACCATGTGTAGAGCTTGCCCATCCAGGCGGCGTCGCGACGGGCCAGGTAGTCATTCACGGTGATGACGTGGACGCCATTGCCTTCCAACGCGTTGAGATAGACCGCCAGCGTGCCCATCAGGGTCTTGCCCTCGCCCGTGCGCATTTCGGCGATCTTGCCCAAATGCAGCACCATGCCGCCGATCAGCTGGACATCGAAGTGGCGCATGCCGAACACACGAACAGACGCCTCGCGGCAGACCGCGAATGCTTCCGGAAGCACCTTGTCAAGCGACTCGCCCTTGCCGATGCGGGCCTTGAACTCCTCGGTCTTGGCTTTCAGCGCCTCGTCCGACAGCGCCTGCATCTGTGCTTCCAGCGAATTGATCTTCTTGACCTGGCCGCTGAGTTGCTTGAGCAGGCGTTCATTGCGACTGCCGAAGACGCTGGTAAGCAGGTTGTTGAGCATGGTGCCTGGAATCCGGGTTGGGGGATGCGCGCATCCGGGAATGCGGCGGCATCACGTGGCCATCAAAATGTGCGTGCGAACGAAAGCAGGCGCCATGCGCCCGTTTTGGCAGTCGGATAGTGTAGCTGGAGGCGACCGCACGCGTTTACAAGGTCAGTTGTGACCGTGAACGGGCTTCGGGGTTCCATGTGCTTTCGCAGAAAAAAGGGACGGAGGGAATTAAGCGGGCTTAATTCCCTCCGTCCCTCTTTTGAGGGTATCAGCCGCGACGTGCCGGTGATGCACTCGCCAGGAACTGGCGCGGATCAACGACGCGGCCGTCTTGCCACACTTCCAGATGGACATGCGCGCCAGTGGACCGCCCGGTGGAACCGGCCTTGGCGATTTCCTGACCACTGCGCACCAAATCACCGACCGTACGCTCAAGCAGCGAGTTGTGGGCATAACGCGTTACGTAGCCATTGCCATGGTCGACTTCGACCACGTTCCCATAGCCCGAACGCACGCCGGCAAAGCTCACCACGCCATCGGCGACGGCCAGCACCGGATCACCGATGTCGGCCTCGAAATCAATCCCCTTGTGGAACTGATGGCCGCCGCCGAACGGATCCGCGCGACCACCAAAGCCCGACGTGATGTAGCTGTTGGCGATCGGATCACCGGAAGGAATCGCGCTGCGGTCCAGCTCCCGATTGAACAGCAGGCTCTCCAGCACCGACAACTGCGTATCGGCATTGTGGAACTGGCCTTCGAGGCTCGCAAGGCGCTGGCGCAACTCGCTTGGCGGCATGTCGCTGGCCCGGCCGGGGCCACCTTGGCCCACGGGCTTGTCGAAATCGAACTCGCCATCCTGCAGCTGACCTGCCTGGGTCAGGCGTGCGCCAAGGGCATTCAGGCGGTTGGCCTGCGCCTGCAACTCCGCCAGCCGCGCCGCCAGGGCATTGACCTCGTGCTGGGCATTGCGGTTCACCTGCCGCAACTCGAGTTGGCGCGCGGCATCCGCCGTCTGCATCGCATCCACCTGCGCCATGCCGACTGCACTGCGTACGCCGGCGCCGCCCAGCATGCCAACGGCCAGCAGCACACCGGCAGCCGCCAGCGGATGCTGTATCGACCAGAAGCGCAGCGCATAACCGAACGTGCGCAGCTTGATGAGGGCGCTCGGGCGGGCCGAGGCGGTATCGTATTGCTTGGTTGTTTCAGTCATTGACTCATGTCTCGTTCGCGATCCACACCTCCCTCCGCGACTTCCAATGAAGAAGCGAAAGCGCCTGCCGGCCCACGCGCCGCGCTGGATGCGCTGTACGCGGTGAGTGCCGGAGACCCGTTGCGCCGGGCCTTGTGGCTCGATGCGGTGGACCAGCTGTTGCGTCGTTGCCTGCCGCCATCCCTGGCTGCACACGCGCGATTGGCGAATGTGCGTGGTGACAAGCTCGTGTATATCGTCGATGCGCCGGTCTGGCATGCCAAGTTACGGCTAGCCACACCCGAGTTGCTGGATGCCGCCCGATCCATCGGGCTCAGTGTGGCGGCGCTGAACGTCAAGACGACGATGCAACCCCTGCGTCCAGCCCCTCCGGCCGCACGCTCCGCCAAACCGATGTCGGCAGCCACCCGATCGGGATTGGCAACTGCCTTGGCATTGTTACGGTCTGACGCGCCCGGAGAAGCCTCCGGCAGCGGTGGGGAAGACCGATAACCTGGTCGGATGGGCACGCAAAACGAGCGCCCAGCCGGCCAGCGGAGCATCCTAACGTCATAAGTGCGTGATTTTGTTAAATAAACCGTAATCAGCTTGCTGAATACGTGAGGAAGGTCACACCCAGCGTCGTCTCACCTTGAGGTGAGTCAGGCCATCGAGGTGGCCGCAGTCGCCGGGGAGTACAGCAGTGGTGGGGCTTTTTCAGGGTCGGCGAAGCTGATTTGTTCCCACGCAGTCGCATCGGCCATCAACGCGCGCACCAACCGGTTATTCAAGGCGTGGCCGGATTTGAAGCCTTCGTAGGCGCCAATGATCGCGTGGCCAGCCAGGTACAGGTCGCCGACCGCGTCCAGGATCTTGTGGCGGACGAATTCATCCGCGTAGCGGAGGCCGTCCTCGTTCAGGACCCGGAACTCGTCCAGCACGA
The DNA here is from genome assembly GCA_046595415.1 of Thermomonas sp. GTDB lineage: Bacteria > Pseudomonadota > Gammaproteobacteria > Xanthomonadales > Xanthomonadaceae > Thermomonas. The sequence goes on along the minus strand of JBKJOY010000197.1, from coordinate 1,659 downwards.
TCGCATTGTCCATCGACCCGCCGAGGCCAAGATTACGTTCGCGCATGTATTCCAGGTCATGCATGAAGCCGAAGGTACGGGCCCGGCTGACTTCGCTGATATAGGCGCTGGTGGAAAAATCCACGTCCGCGCGCGACAGTTTGGTGGGAATCGCCGGATGGTTGAACTCGACCGTGAATCCGATGTGGAACCCATCGTGCGGCGTGAAGCGCGCGACCTTGTCGCCTTCGCGCACCTCGACCGGATGCAGGATGCGGATGAACTTCTTCGGTGCGTTCTGCTCGGCGATGCCAGCCGACTGCAACAGGAACACGAAGGGGCCGGCGGAGCCGTCCATGATCGGGACTTCCGGCGCGCTCAGTTCGATATAGACATTGTCGATGCCCAAACCCGCCAGCGCAGACATCAGATGCTCAACCGTCATCACCTTGCCGCCATCACGCGACAGGCCCGTGCACAGCATGGTTTCGGTGACCAGGCCAGCCAAGGCCGGGATGTCGACGACCGGATTCAAATCCGTGCGGCGGAACACGATCCCGGTATCAACCGGGGCCGGACGCATGGTGAGGAAGACTTTCTCGCCACTGTGCAGTCCAACGCCGGTAGCGCGGATCAGGTTCTTGAGGGTGCGTTGGCGCAGCATCGTCAGTGGTCAGTCCTGCGGGAAGCGCGAATTGGATTCGAAAGGGGGAGAGTTACGTCAGCAACCGGATGCCGAGGAGTGACAGCCCGTAACGCTTTGCGAGCCTAGCATGCACCTTGCTGAACGACAGCGAAAGTGAGGGGCATGCAACGCTGCGGAACCAAAACCGGTCGACTGGCGAATGACCACCAGCCGACCGCAAGACCGTCCGGGCCGGCGAGGCCCGGAGGAGGACATGGCGTCACATTCCCCCCGCGCGCGAGCGCGAGAGTGAAACTTAGTCAGCCTGACGGCGCAGGAATGCGGGGATATCCAGATATCCACCATCCTGCGGCAGCTCCGCAATCGCGGGTCCGGAAGAGGTCGCTTCGGCATTGCGGCGCAAGCCACTGACGAAGCTGCCACCGGCGCCCGGCACGAACGGATCGGACACATCGTCGATCATCAGGCCGGTGGTGCCGTCGCGCTTGCCCTGGGTGCTGACCAGCTGCACCTGCGGGCGACGCGGCGCGTCGTAGCCGGTTTCGAAGCGGGCTTCGGTGCGATCACGGCCAACCACCGGACGCGCGGCGACGCGGTTCAGGCCGGTAGCAACCACGGTGACCCGCACTTCGTCCTGCATGTCCGGATCCAGCACGGTGCCGATGACCACGGTCGCGTCGTCCGACGCAAACGCCTCGATGGTGCGGCCGACTTCATCGAACTCGGCCATGGTGAAATCCGGGCCGGCGGTGATGTTGACCAGAACGCCGTTGGCCCCGGACAGGTTGACCTCGTCGAGCAGCGGGTTGCTGATCGCCGCTTCGGCCGCCGCCTGGGCACGGTCGTCGCCGCGGGCAGTGCCGGAACCCATCATGGCCAGACCCATTTCCGACATGACAGTGCGTACGTCAGCGAAGTCGACGTTGATCAGGCCGGGCCGCACGATCAGGTCGGCGATGCCCTGCACGGCGCCCAGCAGTACGTCATTGGCGGCGCGGAAGGCCTGGATCATGGTCGCGTTGCGGCCGAGCACG
>JBKJOY010000012.1:0-8480 GCA_046595415.1 Thermomonas sp. | reverse complement strand
CACGTGGCCTTTCTTGATGTCGTAAGCCTTCATGGGGGTCGCCGGTTGGAGTCGCGGTTGCGGAAAAGGCGTTCGTTGATGGCCCAGGTCAGGCCGCCCCATACCAAGCCGCCGACACTGCATATCAGGGCGGCGACGCACAGGAGCAGGACGAAGCGCGGATGCTGCGGGCCGAATTTCACCCAGACCATGATCACCGACAGCGCAAACAGCACGCCGCCCCAGAACAGCAGGCCGCGCACCAGGATGAAATGGGCCATGCCCTTTGCACGGATGGCCGGCCAACGCCGTTCGATCCACGTGCTGGTGGGCTTGCCGTAATCGATCACTTCGGTGCCAGGCGCGTCGCGCCATCCAGGCGAATCGTCTCGCCGTTGAGGTAGGTGTTGCCGAGGATATAAGCGACCAGGTCGGCGAACTCCGGCGGTTGTCCCAGGCGCGACGGGAACGGGATGGATGCGGCCAGTGACTCCTGCACCGAATCCGGCATGCCGTCGACCATCGGTGTCCAGAACACGCCCGGTGCAATGGTCATCACGCGGATGCCGAAGCGGGCGAGTTCGCGTGCCATCGGCAACGTCATCGCGACCACGCCGCCCTTGGACGCGGAATACGCGGCCTGTCCGATCTGCCCTTCGTACGCGGCCACGGAGGCCGTGTTGACGATCACGCCGCGCTCGCCATCTATGCCGGCGTCGTTGTGTTGCATCAGGTTGGCGGCGGCCTTGGCGACATTGAAGCTGCCGACCAGATTGACCATGACCGTGGCTTGGAAGTTGGCCAGCGGCATCGGTGCTTCGCGACCGAGCATGCGCCCGGCACCGAGGATGCCGGCGCAACTGATCGCCGCGTTGAGGCCGCCAAGGAAATCGCGTGCGGCATCGACATTGGCCGCAACACCGGCTTCGTCGGTCACGTCGGTCTTGAAGTAGCGGGCGTTTGTCTCGCCGAGCGCGGCAACGGCGGCAGCGCCTTTGTCATCGTTTACGTCGAACAGGGCGACCTTGCCGCCGCGGCCGACCAGGTGTTCGGCGACGGCCAGTCCCAGGCCGGAGACGCCGCCGCTGATGACGGCGCGGACGTTGGCGAGTTGCATGGGGAATCCTGGGTGGGGAAAGGGAGTCGGGGATTTTACCGGAAGCACGGGCATTGGCCGCTCTGTGCCGAGCAGCCCGCGAACATTGCCGCGGCGCCTACCGCAGAGTGTTCGCTACGTGGCTCGAACTGCCGCTTCGCGAGCCACCCGACGGTCTCGCCGCTGTGCCCGGATTATTGGAGCTCAAGCAAATAGAACGCATTGCAGCCGCCATGGCCCGTTGCGCCCATGGATCCGGCGATGCGCTGGAAGCCGCTGCGTTCGTACAGGCGCATGGCTGCGTCCATGCCGCCCAATGTTTCCAGATAGCAACGCGTGAATCCGGCAGCGCGCGCCGCATCCAGGCAGACCTGCATCATCGCGGCGCCTGCGCCCAGGCCGCGCGCTTCGGGCAGGAAATACATCTTGCGAAGCTCGCAGGTGTCGGCATCGCCACCGATCAGAGGCGCCACGCCGCAACCGCCGAGCACGCGACCGTCGGACTCGACCACGAAATACGCATGCCGTGGTTCGGCATAGGCACGGCTCATCCAGTCGACTTCCGGATCGGCAATCGCGAAACCGCTGCCAATCGCGCCGAATTCCGGCATCACCGTGCGGATGATCGCGGCCATCGCGGTGTCGTCTTCGCCCTGGATGGCGCGAAGACGGTAAGACGTGTGTTCGCTCATGGTGTGTCCTGTTGTGCGGCGACGCGCTTGGCGAATTCCCCCGGCAGCAAGCCGGGTGCGAACAAGTAGCCTTGGCCGGTGGTAACACCAAGCCGCAGCAGGAAATCCCGCTGCGCTTCGGTTTCCACCCCTTCGGCGACCAAGCCCAATCCGAGGCTTTGCGCAATCCCGGCGACGGCTTGGCAAATCGCGACATCCGACGCCGTGCCAGGGACGCCCTTGAGGAACGAGTGGCTCAACTTCAATGCATTGATTGGCAACTTGCGCAGGTAATTCAGCGCGCTGTAACCCTCGCCGAAATCATCGATCGACAACTGCACGCCCAGCGCACGCAACTGGTCGAATATGGCTAGCGTGTCCGGGCCATCGTCGACCAAGACGCGTTCGGTCAGTTCCAGATCAAGTGCAGAGCCGGGCAGGCCGGCTTCCTGCAATGCATCGCGCACGCTCTCGGCAATATTCTCGCCAGTGAACTGCCGGTACGAAACATTGACTGCCATCCGCTGGATCGGAAGCCCTTGCTCACGCCAGCGGCGCATCTGCTTGCAGGCCTCGCGCAAGACCCAATTGCCGATGCGGACGATGTCGCCGGTGCTTTCGGCCAGTTCGATGAAGTGATCCGGGCGCATTTCTCCCAGTTGCGGATTGCGCCAGCGCACCAGTGCTTCGGCGTAGACGATGCGGCTGGTGCGCAGGTCCACCTGCGGCTGATACACGAGGTGGAATTCACCATTGTCGAGTGCGCGGCGCAGCTGGTTTTCGGTCTGCAGCCGCTCATGCTGGCGCACTGCCAGTTCCGGAGAGAACGATTGCCAGCCATTGCGATGGCGGCGCTTGCTGTCGTACATCGCCACGTCGGCGCTCTGGGTGAGCTGCTGAGATGTCTCGCCGTCGCTGGGTGCGCGGGCAATTCCGATACTGGCGGTGACGTCGAATTCTTCGCCCTGCAAGCGGAACGGTTGGGTGAAGGCTTGCTGGATGTTGCGTGCAAGTCGTTCGGGACGGCCGGCATCGTCGTGGATGTTGCATATCACCACGAATTCGTCGCCGCCGAAGCGGGCGAGCAGGCCTTCGCTGCCGAGTGCCCCGCGCATGCGCTGCGCCGCCGCGATCAGTAGTTCATCACCGGCATTGTGGCCAAGCACGTCGTTGACGATCTTGAAGCGATCCAGGTCGATGTAGAGCAGGGCGATGTGGTTGCTGGCGCGATCTGCCAGGCGGCTATCGAGCTGGGCCAGGATCGCATCGCGGTTCATCAGGCCGGTCAGTGCGTCGGTCTGCGCCTGCACGCGAAGGGTTTGCTCGGCTTGCTTGCGGTCGGTGACGTCCTGCAGGGTGCCAGTGAGCAGGTCGGTGCCGGGCCCACCTGATTCCGACTCGCCGATCATCCGGATCCAGAATCGGGTGCCGTCGTCCTGCGTCCCTTGCAGTTCCATTTCGAAGCCGGTGCCCTGGTCGATCCTGGACAGCAGCTCGTGCAGTCGGCACCGATCGGCATCTTGCAGGCAGTCCAGGAAGTCTTCCATGTTGCGTGGCGTGGTGAAAGCACCGAGGATCCGCACGGCTTCTTCTGTCAGGTACATCTCGTCAGCGGCCCGGTCCCATTGCCAGCCGCCGATCTGGGCCAAGGCCTGTGCACGGTCGAACCAGGCGACATCGCGCTTGAGTTCAGTGACATCGCTGAATAGCGACAACAGCTGGCTTGGCGTGTCCTCGCCGGGTGCGTACTGCGGAACGACGGTGATCGCGATCCAGGTCAGCTGACGGCGGTGCAGGTGGAACAACCCCAGCACTGTGCTTTCAACGATCCGTCCGCTGCGCAATGCACGCATCGCCGGATGTTCGGCCATTGGCATTTCATGGCCATTTTCGTTCAGGAATTTCCAGCGGTTCAAGTCCAGTGCTTCAGCCAATGCTTCGCCCGCGCCGACACCCAGGATGCGCATCGCAGCCGAATTGCCGTACACACACTTGCCGTCGCGCTCCTGGATGACGATGCCCTTGTCGATCACCTCCATCAGTTCGCGGTAGCGAATTTCCGCTTCCAGGCGCGGACTCATGTCGCGGGCTACCGCCACCAGCGCGGGCTGGCCGTCATAGAGCAGGTTGGCCGTATGCACTTCCACCGGGAAGCGCGAACCATCGGCGCGCATGTTGGTGACTTCAATGACATAGGTCTCGCCGCGATCCAGCGTCTCCAGCACGGGGACCATGTGGCCGCGTGGCAGTTCCGGGTTGAGAATATCGATCGGTTTGCCGATGATCTCCTCGCGCGGACGCTTGTACGCAGCCATGCCGGCCTTGTTGAGGTCGAGCACGGTGCCATTACGCGAGAGCACGCTGACCGGGTCCGGCACCGCATCGAACAATGCGCGATAGCGGGTGCGTTCGGCATCGATGGCGTCACGCGCGGCGTGCAATTCGCGTGCGGATTCCAGCATCAAGGCGCGGGTGGCGTCCGGCAACAAGGCGTCCTGAGCCGCCATTTGCAAGGATTGCACCAGCGCTTCCAGTGCATGTCCCTCCGACATCGCGGCCGGATCCACATTGGGGGGTGCCTGAGGCGCGTTCATCGGGCGCCCAGCGCCTTGCCTACTTTGCTGCCGGTTTCGCGTCCCAGTCGAGCCGCCAACCAGCGACCCGTCTCAGCGAGTGCGTCAAGATCGACGCCGGTGCTGATCCCGAGCCCATGCAGCATGTAGACCACGTCCTCGCTGGCGACATTGCCACTTGCGCCTTTTGCGTACGGACACCCGCCGGCACCGGAGACAGCACTGTCCACCACGGCGACGCCTTCCTCCAGGCAGGCCAATACGTTCGCCAGCGCCTGTCCGTAGGTGTCGTGGAAATGGATGGCGAGTGCGGCCATCGGCACTTCGGCCGCAACCGCTTTCAACATCGCGCGGGCCTTGGCAGGTGTGCCGATCCCGATGGTGTCGCCCAGCGAGACTTCGTAACAGCCCATGGCGTGCAGGCTGCGCGCGACGCGCACCACCTCGGCAACCGGTACGGCGCCTTGGTAGGGACAGCCGAGCACGGTCGAGACGTAGCCACGCACGCGCACGCCGTCCGCTTTGGCGCGCGCCAGGACAGGCTGGAACCGCCGCAGCGATTCTTCGATACCGGCATTGGTGTTCTTGAGATTGAAGGCTTCGGATGCGGCGGTGAACACCGCCACTTCCATCGCGCCGGCAGCGCGCGCGCGCTCATAGCCTTGTTCGTTCGGGACCAGGACGGGATATGCGATGCCATCCTTGCGGGTGATGCCAGCGAGCACGTCGCTGGCATCCGCCATTTGCGGCACCCACTTCGGACTGACGAAGGCGGTTGCTTCGATGCTGCGCAGGCCGGTCGCCGACAGCTGATCGATCAGCGAGATTTTGTCGACGGTGCTGATTTCAACTTTTTCGTTTTGCAGGCCATCGCGTGGCCCGACCTCGACAATGCGCACGTCGGCAGGCTGGGTCATCTAACGCTCCAGCGCCGGCCGCACGGGCTCGGCAGGTTCGGTGGTATCGGCGGGCGGCGGATTGGTCACGCGATGCAACACGATGAACGGCTGTGCGTTGAAGATTTCCGGGTGCTGGCGGAAGAGCTTTTCGATCTTGACGGGATCGCCTGCCAGGAAGTTGCGATGGATCGGCTCGCTGGTCTTCAGTTCCTTGCCGTCCGCGCGTTCACTGAAGCCCTTGATGCTGCCTTTGTTGACCGCGGCCGCCACCCTGGCGTGGTCGGGGTCATACACGCGAATGGTGTCGCCCTCGCGCTCGTAACGCATCAACACATAGCCGCAATGTGCCTTGCCGGCGCCGATGCAATCCGGTTGCCCATCGTCATTATGGATTTGCAGGTATTGCTGGCCTGCACGTGTCTTGATCAACGTCAGGTGCATGGGTTTGGGCTTGCCTTCGCTTTTGGTCGTGGCGGTCCGGCAATCAGGCGAAATTTCCAGCATGTCCTTCGGCTTGCCTGCGTCGTCGGCCATCGCCAGCGGTTGCCAGCGGCCAGGCCATGCCGGATCGCAATCGGTCGCGGTACCGGTGGGAACGGATTCGAACACGGTGGTCGAACAACCCGCCAATCCCAACAGCAGGGCAGACATGATGATGCCGGCCAGGCGCGACATCATTGTTCCAGCGTGGCCAGCACCGCATCGGCCTCGACGAACTCGCCGGCGGTCGTGCGTATGTCGGCCACCACGCCATCGCGCGGGGCCTTGAGCGCCAATTCCATTTTCATCGCCTCGATCACCAGCACCACGTCCCCGGCATTCACCACATCGCCGGGCTTGGCTTGCACCACTACCACGCGCCCTGGCATGGGCGCGCGGATACGGTGCTCGGCGGAATCGGCGCTGGCGTCCGGGCGACGATACACCTCCACAGAATGCAGGCGCAGCCGCTGCCGGCCATCGTGGACCAGCACGCGCGCGGCGTCTGCGCTGGCATGCAAGCGTCGCATCGCGCCATCCAGGCGCATGCTCAACACGCCGTCCTGCAGGCGCGCACCACTCAGCGTGTGTTCCCTGCCCGCGAACTCGATTTGGTACTCCCCATCGTGCCCATGTGCGACAAGTTCGATACGCCGGCTTTCGACAGACGCGCCACCATGGCTGAACGCCAGACGTCGCGCGCCCGCATGGCCCAGTCGCCAACCATCGGCGATACCCCATGGAGAGCCCGGGTCATTGCCAGCTTCGGCGCGTGCATGGGCGTCGGATTCCCGTGTCAGCAAATAAGTCGCCGCTGCAGCGAGCAGTAAATCAGGGTCGAGTGTGGCCGGTGACAGGAATTCTTGCAGATGCCGATCCAGGTAGCCGGTATCGATGTTGCCTTCGGTCACTACCGGGTGCCGGACAAGGCGTTCGAGAAAGCCGATGTTGGATTTTGGCCCGGCGATTTCGCATGCCGCGAGCGCGTCGCGCATGCGCGCCAAAGCGCGCGGGCGATCCTCGTCCCAGACGACGAGTTTCGCGATCATCGGGTCATAGAAGATAGTGACGGTGTCGCCTTCGATCACGCCGGAATCGATGCGCACGTGCCGCGATGCTGGTGGCAGCTGCAACGTTTGCAACGTGCCGGAACCTGGCAGGAAGCCGGCATCCGGATCTTCCGCGTACAGGCGGACTTCGATCGCGTGGCCGGTCTGGGTGACGTCGGCCTGGGTCAGTGGCAAATGCTCGCCTGCAGCGATGCGCAGCTGCCACTCGACCAGATCCAGCCCGGTGACTTCCTCGGTCACTGGATGCTCGACCTGCAGGCGCGTGTTGATCTCCATGAAATAGAAGCCGCCATCGGCGCCGGCCGCTCCCGGCATCCTGCCTCCCGCGACATTCGCACCTGCATGTGCATCAACGATGAATTCCACCGTGCCGGCGTTTGCGTAGTCGATGGCATGTGCGGCTTGCACTGCCGCCGCGCCCATCGCGGCGCGCAGTTCCGGCGTCAGGAACGGAGAGGGCGATTCCTCCATGACCTTCTGGTAGCGCCGCTGCGCCGAGCATTCGCGTTCGCCCAAGTGGATCGCGCCGCCATGGCTGTCGCCGAACACCTGGATCTCGATGTGGCGGGGTTGCTCGATATAGCGTTCCAGCAGCACGCGGTCACGCCCGAAGGCATTGCGCGCCTCGCGCTGGCAACTCTCGAGGTTGGCCGCGAATTCACCGGTATCGCGCACGATGCGCATGCCTTTGCCACCGCCACCATGCGCCGCCTTGATCATCAGCGGATAACCCATCTTGTCCGCTTCGCGCCGCAGCAATTCGGGTGATTGATCTTCGCCGGTATAACCGGGTACCACCGGCACGCCTGCAGCTGCCATCAAATCCTTGGCGCCAGCCTTGCTGCCCATCTTGCGCATCGAGGCGCCAGACGGACCGATGAACGCGATGCCCGCAGCTTGCACCGCGTCTGCGAAGTCGGCGTTTTCCGACAGGAACCCGTAACCGGGATGGATTGCCTGGGCGCCGGTGCGCTTCGCTACGTCGATGATGACGTCACCACGCAAATAACTGTCCTGCGGACGGGCGCCACCGATGTAGTGCGCTTCATCCGCCAGCCGCGCGTGCTGCGCATCGGCGTCGGCATCGGAATACACCGCAATCGTGCGGATACCGAGCCGGCGCGCAGTGCGAATGACCCGGCAAGCGATCTCGCCTCGGTTGGCGATGAGGATGGTGTCGAACATCAATGGGCGGTCCCGTCTGGTTGGAGCCACGAGGGCTTGCGCTTGTCGAGGAAGGCCGAAAGTCCTTCCTGGCCCTCGGGCGATACGCGCAGGCGTGCGATCAGTGCGGCATTGTCGTGGTCATGGCGATGGCCATCCGCATGCGCGCTGACATCGCGCACGAGTTTTTTTGCCGACGCGGTTGCAACCGGTCCGGCTTTGAGCAGCAGGCCCACTTGCGCTTGGACGGCTGCATCCAGCGCGTCGGCATCGACCACCTGGTGCAGCAAGCCGATGCGCAGTGGTTCGGCGGCATCGAAGATTTCCGCGGCCGCGAAATAGCGGCGTGCCTGGCGCGAGCCGATCGCCGCAATGACATACGGCGAGATCACTGCAGGCAGCAGGCCAAGCTTCGATTCGGTCAGTCCGAATTTGGCGCCATCACTGGCGATCGCAATATCGCAACAGGCCACCAGGCCGACGCCGCCGCCGAACGCCGCACCTTGCACCCGTGCAATTGTCGGCTTCGGCAGTTCGTCGAGTGCGCG
>JBKJOY010000323.1:0-8828 GCA_046595415.1 Thermomonas sp. | reverse complement strand
GGCAACCCGGATATCTACGTGATGAACCTGGCCAGCAAGCAACTGACCCAGGTCACCACCCATTTCGGCATCGATACTGAGCCGACCTGGAGCCCGGACGGCGGCAGCCTGTATTTCACCTCCGACCGAGGTGGCCGCCCGCAGATCTACCAAGTGAGTGCGGGTGGCGGCAGCGCGACCCGGCTCAGCTTCGAGGGTAGCTACAACGCCAGCCCGTCGGTGTCCTTCGATGGCAAGAAGATCGCAGTGGCGCAGGGCAGTGGCAATACGTATCGCATCGCGATGCTGGATCGCAGCTTGGCCAGTCCGCGCTGGAGCATGTTGTCTCCGGGTTCGTTGGACGAGTCGCCCAGCTTCGCCCCGAACGCGGCGATGGTCCTGTACGCCGGCCGCGAAGGTCGTCGCGGTGTGCTGTATGCGGTGTCTGCCGACGCGCGGGTGCGTCGGCGTCTGGTCCTGGCCGAAGGGGATGTCCGCGAGCCGGCTTGGTCGCCGTATCGCAAGAAGTAGTCCAAGAACAGGCCTCAACGCTGCCTGCACGCAAAATCACTACACTGGCTACACAACCTCGCAACACCATCAGAGCTGACGAAGGAGCTCCATTCATGAACATATCCATCTCGCGCACCCTGCTGATGACTGCACTGGTCTGCGCCACCGCCGTGGGCTGCAGCAAGAAAGTCAAGGAAGCCCCGCCGATGATGGATACCGGCAGCACCGGAACCACCACCGCGCCGATGGACAACAACGGTCCAACCAAAGCGGGTGCCTATAGCCCGTCTGATTTGGACACCGACGCTTGCCTGCGCAGCCGCGTCGTGTATTTCGACCTCGACCAGGATGCCCTGAAGCCGGAATTCCAAGCGGCAATGGCCTGCCACGCCAAGTACCTGCGTGATCGTCCGTCTGCGCGCCTACGTCTGGAAGGCAATGCCGATGAGCGCGGCAGCCGCGAATACAACCTCGGCCTTGGCGAGCGCCGCGGCAATGCGGTGTCGTCCGCATTGCAGGCCAATGGTGGTTCTGGTACCCAGCTGAGCGTCATCAGCTACGGCGAAGAGCGCCCGGTCTGCAACGATGCCGGCGACGGTTGCTGGTCGCAGAACCGCCGCGTCGAGCTGGTTTATAGCGCGAAGTGATGAGCGCCAACTGATGCGAAGCGGTCTTTCAATTGCGGTCCCGGCGATGATGTCAGTGGCAATCCTGATGGCATCGCCGCTGGCGTTGGCACAACGGGTCAGTCTGGCGGATCGGGTGGCTGCACTGGAGCAGCGCGCAGCCAACGATAAAGGCGGCACAGAACTGGTCAACCAGATCAGCCAACTGCGTTCGGAAGTGCAGGACCTGCGTGGCCAGGTCGAGGTGCTCCAGCAGCAACTCGAGCAGGCCAAGCAGGGCCAGCGCAGCCAATACCTTGATCTGGACGGACGCTTGAATCGGCTGGAAGGCGGCTCGCCATCCACGCCATCGGCACCGTCTGCGGGTTCGGTCAGTGCACCGGCTGCGACCAATCCGGGTTACGAAGTGGTCACAGCCACTGCCCCGACAGCGCAACCATCCAGTACATCCAGTGCCGGCACCGATGAGCGTGGTGCCTATGACAATGCTTTCGATGCGCTGAAGTCCGGCGACTATGCGGAGTCCGCACGCCGCTTCCGCGACTTCCTGGGATCGTTTCCCAGCGGGCAGTACGCCCCGAATGCGATGTACTGGCTGGGCGAGAGCTATTACGTGACCCAGAACTACGCGCTGGCTGGCCAGCAATTCCAGGGCCTGCTGGATCGTTATCCACAGCACGACAAGGCACCTGGCGCGCTGCTCAAGCTGGGCCTGTCCGATTACGGCCTGAAGCAATACGACGATGCGGAAAAAATCCTGCGCGAGGTCCTGCGCCGCTATCCGGGGACCGATGTCGCCCGTACCGCAGACGATCGCCTGCGCGCCATCGCGTTGACCCGCAGCCGCTGAACGGGCCCCTTTTGGGGCTGAGGGTCTGAGCGGGTAAAATCCCTGCGATGAATGCCGTTATCGACGTCGCCGCAGAGCCTGTGGCTGCCAACCTCGCGCCTGACCGCCTGCGCATCAGCGAGGTCTTCCTGTCCTTGCAGGGCGAGGCCCGTGATGCCGGCTGGCCCACGGTGTTCGTGCGCCTCACCGGTTGCCCGTTGCGTTGCCAGTATTGCGATACCGCTTACGCCTTCCATGGCGGGCACTGGCGTGACATCGACGACGTGTTGCTTGAGGTCGCATCGCACGGCGTGCGCCACGTTTGCGTGACTGGCGGCGAGCCGCTGGCGCAGAAGCGCTGCCTGGGTTTGTTGGCGAAGTTGTGCGATGCCGGCTATGTGGTGTCGCTGGAAACCTCCGGGGCAATCGACATCAGCGAGGTCGATCCGCGCGTCAGCCGCGTGCTCGACATCAAGACACCAGGGTCGGCTGAAGTCGCGCGCAACCTGTGGAGCAATCTTCCGCTGCTGACCGCACATGACCAGGTCAAGTTCGTGCTGTGCAGCCGCGAGGACTATAACTGGGCGCGAGGCATCGTCGCCGAGCATCGCCTCAATGAAACCTGCGACGTGCTGTTCTCACCCAGCAAGGATGAAGTGTCAGCGCGTGAGCTGGCCGACTGGATCGTCTCCGACCGTGCGCCGGTGCGCTTCCAGATGCAGTTGCACAAACTCCTGTGGAACGACGAGCCAGGCCGATGACGACTGAAAACAAGAAACCCGCGGTCGTGCTGGTCTCCGGCGGCATGGATTCCGCCGTGGTCCTGGCTATCGCGCGTGAGGCCGGGTTCGTTGTGCATGCATTGAGCGTGCGTTACGGGCAGCGGCATACCTCCGAGCTGGACGCTGCCGATCGCGTGGCCAGGGCGCTTGGCGCGACCGCGCACAAGACCGTGGTGGTCGACCTGCGCAGTATTGGTGGGTCGGCGCTGACCGACGATGCGATCAAAGTGCCTGACGATAGCGACGGCCACATCATCGGCGACAGCATCCCCAGCACGTATGTCCCCGCACGCAACACCATCATGTTGTCGGTGGCGCTGGGCTGGGCCGAAGTGCTGGGCGCCACCGACATCTTCTGCGGCGTGAATGCCGTGGACTATTCCGGCTATCCGGATTGCCGGCCGGAGTTCATCGCCGGCTTCGAGGCGCTCGCCAACCTGGCCACCAAGGCCGGTGTGGAAGGCAGCAAATTCCGCGTGCATGCCCCGCTGATGCGGATGGGCAAGGACGACATCGTCCGCGAAGGCCTGCGCCTGGGCGTGGATTTTTCGCAGACCGTCAGTTGCTACAGCGCCGATGCCGAAGGCCGCGCCTGCCACCATTGCGATGCCTGCCGCCTGCGCGCGCAGGGTTTCATCGATGCCGGCGTGGCTGATCCCACGCATTACGCCTGAGCCCGCGCCTGCGTTAGAATGCGCATCCCGGCGCAACGCCGGGCGTGATCCACCGCGACGTTCCGCGGGCCGTTAGCTCAGTTGGTAGAGCAGAAGACTTTTAATCTTTTGGTCGATGGTTCGAATCCATCACGGCCCACCACCTACTTTCCAAGAATTAGGGTTGCGGAGATGCAGTCCTTTTGGTGCCTAGGACGCCTGTACGTGTGGCGCTGCGGGGTGAGCAGGCAGATGGAGGGGTGCGCCGGATGATTCAACTCGGTTGGCGTGAATCAGACCTTTCGTACTGAATGCATCAATTTGAGTGCTGCAAATCTGTGTCGGCGTAACTTCGGCTCTCGGAGAGGTTGCGAGCCACGTTCCAAATTGTTTTCTGAGCCTGTGTTTCATAGGACCGGACGCACCGATGGATGCAGAGGGACGCCCCGATGAGCTTCGGAGACAAGTCGCGCCGCACTTGGTTTGGGACCGAGGCTCAGTCACCTTGAATGAGACGCTACTGCCTTCCCGCCGGTTGAGCGTGAGTTCGCGCGTCTTTTGTTGGGGCAATCCTAAAGTTCGCCCGTAGCATCGTGTGCGGCTGTCACGGTTCACCTCTGGCACCTCTGGCACACCTGCTGGCCAATTCAGAAAATTCCTACCGAGTTTTGCAGTGTTGTCCTACTGCAAAATCACTGCGGCTAAATCAATCTGGTCAGGCTCCCAAGTTGCTTTGACGCCCGACACCGGTCGCGCAGAGCCAAGGTAGCCAACTACGCGCCGCGCGTCCGGAAATGTCAGCTCAGCTTCAGCGGCTACTTAACTCGGGGAATGGAAATGTCAGATCGGACGTGGGCGCCTTGGATGGCGTTGGGACTGGTTGTTGGATATTTGATGACATCGCCAGCAAAGGCGCAGGTCACCCCGCCAGAGCAATACGCCAAGTACGTGGGGCGAGCCAGCAAGGTAGATGCGTTCGCCGACTTCGGTGACCAGGTGAACCTGCGCGATGGCAGTTTCGAGGTAAAGGCCACCGATATCGAGCTGCCCGGTACCGGACCGATGATCCGGATCACGCGGACGTTTCGTCCCAATAGCCTTGGCAAGGATAGTTACAACACGTCTGGTGTCGGCCTTGGGGGCTGGGAAATCGAAGTTCCCAGGATCAGGACGATGACCTCGAACACACTCGGGACAAGTGTGTATAGCCCGTTCGGTTGGCAGGTCATCGGCTCCACCACGGCGCAGAAGAATGCGCGCTGCACCGGATTCGCGTCTCCGGGGCGAACCACGTTCACATACGATCAGGCCCGGGCCTGGAATGCGTGGGAATGGTGGGATGGCTACCACCTGGTCGACGATGGAGGCAATGACCAACTGGTGATGAGTCGGAGCGATACCGCGGTACGTCCCGATCTCAAGCTGATGACCCTAGGGAAATGGCTGGTCGGTTGCCTGCCGGCCACCACCAGCGGTGAGCCGGGCGAGGCGTTTTACGCGCTGGCGCCGGACGGGACCAAGTACTGGTTCGACTACTTGGTGTACACGCTGGCAGACGATATGCAGAAGCCGCTTTGGAGCTACACGCCGCTCATTGTGCGATCAGATCCATCATCTGCTAGTCAGAAGGCAGTTAATGGGCCCCCCAAACCAAGCCTCGTGGCTGGTTCTGATTACCTGGAGCGCAGGACGGCGGCCATGTTTGCAACGCGGGTGGAGGATCGCTTCGGGAACTGGGTGACCTACCACTACACGGCAGGCAAATTGGACAGCATCGATGCCAGCGACGGCAGGCATGTGGGCGTGGTGTACGGCGCACCCGGAACGGTCACTGTGACCGTGGGTAGCGGGGCCACTGCCAGGATCTGGACGTATACCTACGGAACCGGCGGTCCGCAGGTGACCCAGCAGCTGACCGTTACCCGTCCAGACGGGTCGCAGTGGCAATACGCGTTCCCGGCGTTGACGGCGTCAGTGCTGAATTTACCTTCAGAACCCACCCAAGGCTGCGCGCTTGACCCTGGCGGTTCCGGCATTCTCGAAGAAGGCACGATCATTTCGCCCGCGGGCGCAATGCTGACGTTGAAGGTAGCCAGCAGGCATTTTGCGCGCGCCTTTGTGCCAAAGGAGTGTTGGGGAGGCGACCCTAGCTCGCCAGACACGGGCTACGCCAAATTCCCGAACGAGTGGGTCGCCTTCGCAGTGACCAGCCGCACCATCAGCGGGACCGGGCTGGTGACGGCCACTTGGAACTACACCTACGCGCCGCCGACCCCCAGTTGGCTGCAGAACTGCCCGACGCCCACCAGTTGCGTCAGCACGGTATGGACGGACGTGACCAGCCCGGATGGCAGCCGCCGCCGCTCCATCTTCAGCAACAAGTACGACGAGACCGAGAACAAGCTCCTGCGAGAGGAGGACTACACGGCGTCAAGCCAGTTGCTCCGGTCCAAGGATTATCTGTACGCCACGGTCTCTTCGGCCAACTTGTTGAGCAACCCGTACGCGTGGCCGGTGAAAGTGGGCAATGACCAGCAAACCCGGGGGAACTCTCAGACCTCAGGTCAATGGGCGCCTGTGCGCCAGACGGTCACCACGCAGCAGGGCCGCAGTTTCACCTGGCAAGTGCCTTTTATTTGTCTGGGCGGGAGCTCTCCATGCTTCGACGCCTTCGCGCGTCCCACCAAGATCACCAAGTCGAGCTCGCCATGAGAACCGCGATCATGACGAAGGCGCCTCGGCTGACCTTGCTGGCCACCGGTTTGCTACTTGCTGGCATCGCCCAAGGCGCAACCACCAAGACCGAGACCATCACCTACTACGACGACCCGACGAAATGGGTCATGGGGCAGACGGCGACGGTTGTCTGCGAGTCAGCCACTCCAACAAGTTCGGGTTGCGATCAGGATGTAAGCAACGGCAGTAATGTCGTGAGTGCGACGACTTACGATCCGATGACCGCGGTGCCGGTGACGACGTCCGCATATGGCAAGCCGCAGTCCACCGCAACCTACAACGCCAACGGTACCTTGGCCACGATCAAGGACGTTCTGAACCACACGACCACCTTCAGCAACTGGATGCGGGGCATCCCGCAGACCATCCAGTACGCGGACGGCGCAACGCAGTCGGCGGTGGTGGATGGCAACGGCTGGATCAGTTCGGTCACCAATGAGGTTGGCGCCAAGACCTGCTACACATACGACGCCATGGGCCGGATGGCCACCATCACCTATCCGTCGGAGTCCTCCGCCGGGGTGTGCGATACCTCCAAGTGGGCGCAGACGATTCGCAGCTTCGTCGCCGTTGCCAGCACCGAGTACGGGATTGCCGCAGGTCACTGGCGCGAGACGACCACAACAGGCAACGCGACCAAGGTCGTCTACTACGATGCCCAGTGGCGTCCGCTGCTGACCCGGGAGTACGACGCGGCCAACATCACTGGCACCCAGCGCTTCAGTAAGAAAGCCTACGACGCCGAGGGCCGGGTCAGCTTTGCTGCCTATCCGATGTCGAGCGTCACGTATGCAGCACAACAGGGCACCGACAAGGGCGTGACAACCGGCTACGACCCTCTGGGACGGGTCACGTCTGTCGCGCAAGACACCGAGCTCAGTCCCAGTATTCAGATCAGCACCACGACCTACGGCGCCGGCTTCACGACCACGTTTACCAACCCTCGTGGCTTCCACACGACCAGCAGCTACCTCACCTACGACCAGCCCAGCACCGACTGGCCTCTGGTGATCACTTCAGTGGAAAGTGCCACGACCACGACGATCGCCCGCGATACGTTCGGCAAGCCCACCGCGCTGGTACGCAGTGGCGACGCGACTGCGACCCGCAGTTATGCCTACAACGGCTTCCAGGAACTCTGCCGTACGGTTGAACCGGAGACAGGCGCCACCCTGTTCGGCTATGACGCAGCCGGTAACCTCACCTGGTCTGCGGCAGGTGTGGCCAGCAGTCAGGCGTGCAGCCCTACCGGAACGGAAGGCGTCATCGCCGCGCGCAAGGCCAGCCGCACCTATGACCTGCGCAACCGGCTCACCAACCTGAGTTTCCCGGACGGCAACGGCAATCAGGTCCTGACCTACTACGCCGACGGCCAACCCAACCAGGTCACCACCGCCAACAGCGGTAATACAGTCACCAATACCTACACCTACAACAACCGCCGCCTGCTTTCGGGCGAGAGCATGGTGCCGGATACGCTGCAAACTGGCTGGGCGATGGGCTACGGCTATAACAGCTTGGGTCAAGTCACCACCGAGACTTATCCGGCTCAGGTCAGCGTTAGCTACAACGTCAATGCGTTGGGCCAAACAACCTTGGTAAGTTCTAGTGCCAATGGCGGTGCGTCAACGACGGTGGCCAGTAACGCCAGCTACTACCCAAACGGCGGGCTCAAGCAGTTCACCTACGGCAATGGCATCGTCCACACCGTGATCCAGAACACCCGCCAGTTGCCCAGCCGCAGTACGGATGTCGGCGTGCTGGACCTGGGCACGGCGTTCGATGCGAACGGTAACGTGGCCGCCGTCACCGATTACATCGGCTCGGGCCGCCAGAGCAAGTCCATGGTGTACGACAGCTTGGATCGTCTGACCAGCACCACCTCCCCGATGTTCGGCACCGCGAACTACACCTACGACGCACTGGACAACCTCAAGCGCGTGCAAGTCACCGGTGGTACCCAGATCCGCGACCAGTACTACTGCTACAACGCCACGAACCAGTTGGATTTCGTGCGCAGTGGATCTAGTTGCTCATCCAGTCCAGCTGTTACAACGTTGGGCTACGACGTGCAGGGCAACCTGAGCAACAAGAACGGTACGGGCTATACATTCGACTTCGGCAACCGCCTGCGCGGCACGGCGGGCCTGACCTACCGGTATGACGCACAGGGCCGTCGTGTCCGATTGGACAACGCGGGTTCCAGCCTCAAGTACAGCTTCTACTCACAGGATGGGCGCCTGACTTGGCAACGGGACGAGCCAGGCAGCAAGCGCATCAACAATCTGTATCTATCCGGTAGCCTGGTGGCCGAGCTGACCCGACCAATTGGCGACAACACGGTCACCTTAAGCTATTTCCACACCGATGCATTGGGCAGCCCGATTGCCAAGACCAATCCCAGCAAGGTTGTGATCGAGACAAGTGAATATGAGCCATACGGCAAGCTGCTGAATCGTGCAAATGATGACCGCGCGGGGTATACCGGGCATGTGATGGATGCTGCTTCCGGGCTGACGTATATGCAGCAGCGCTATTACGATCCGCAGATCGGTAGGTTTTTGTCGGTGGATCCGGTGACGGCGAATTCGGCGAACGGAACGAACTTCAACCGGTACAACTATGGGGGCAATAATCCGTATCGATTTACAGATCCTGATGGGCGTGAACTGAAGGAGGTCACGCTCCCAGGGCTTGGAAAATCCTACCT
>JBKJOY010000303.1:0-7317 GCA_046595415.1 Thermomonas sp. | reverse complement strand
CAAGAGTAGGTCATCGCCAGGGTCTTTTTTAAAGCAAAACCCCAGCCCTCATAGGCTGGGGTTTTGTCTTTGTTGGCTCTCGGAATCGTTGCGGGTGCGGGCCCGCTTGAAACGACTCACCTCATCCAGCGTTCAAACAAAAACCCCGGCCGTTCAAGGCTGGAGTTTTTGCTTAAGTCTGACTGGATCCGACTCGCGAATTGCGGCGCGCTTGGTTAATACCAAGGTCTATCCCGCCACCTTCATCGCCGACAAGCCCATCAACACCAGTACACAGGCCAAACCCAAAAACCACACCAAGCTCCGAAGCGATGCCTTGTCTGAAATGTAGAAAATGCCGTGCAGAAGTCGAAACACAACAAAGGCCATTGCTAGCCAAACAATGAGCTGACCATCTACCTGTGCGAATTGCGCCATGAGCACACTGGCAGCGAATGCCGGAAAAGCTTCAAAACCATTCAATTGGGCCGCGTAGGCACGCTTACTCCGTGGGTTTTCCTGCTTGGCCTGCCAGCCGCGTGGGTCATGGTTGTTGTAGCGTTGACCGCCAGCTTTCGCCAATGAGACCCAGAGATACGGCAGCGCCGCGGCTATCAGGATGCACCAGTAAGCAATCGACATCGGAAGCGCTCCTAACGTTGAGGAAGCGCCAGCCTAGCTGAAATGCACTATCGCAGACCCAGTTGTCGCGATGTTGATGACGTCTTGTCACTGCTTGACGGGCGACGGTATCTGATCCAATGCAGGTGCTGTTGGGCGCATCGCGTCGCGTGCGGCCTTGAAGGGATTACCGTCGTACCAGTTGGGCCACTGGCCGTCATTTGCGAGAGTCGCTCCGACCGATTGCACCGCTTCAAGGTCCTCGACGATCCCATCTACCCGCCAGGTGGCCTCATCGAACTGGTCGCCAGGCTTGTGATACCGATGGTCTGTGTAATCCTGAGCCGCTCCCTCACCCGCTCTCTTTCCACCTGCCAGCAAGTCCGTTCCGCTGTCGATGTAAAGCGCTGGCACGCCTGCCTTGGCGAAATTGAAGTGGTCGGAGCGGAAGTAGTAGCCAGCGGCGGTGTCGGTTTCGTCCACGGCCTTGCGCTTTTGACCGGCAAGCACGGTGTTGAGCCTGTCTTCCAGTTGCGAGCTGCCCTTGCCGACGACAGTCAGATTATGGGCCCTGCCGATCGGGGACAGCGCATCGATGTTGAATACAGCAGCGGTCTTGTCCAGCGGCACCACGGGGTGTGCCACGTAGTACTTGGAACCGAGCAAGCCCGATTCTTCAAGCGTCACGGCGAGGAACAGGATCGACCGCTTCGGTGGCGTGGGGGCTTTGCGCAAGGCTTCGGCAATCTCGAGAATGCCCGCCACGCCCGTCGCGTTGTCGACCGCGCCGTTGTAGATGTTGTCACCCGCATCGCCGGTATGCGTGCCCAGATGGTCCCAGTGCGCCATGTAGAGAATGGCTTCGTCAGGGGTTTCACTGCCGGGCAGCAGGCCGACCACATTGCGGGAGGTTTTGTCGATGCTGGTGCTCTTCAGGTCGAACGAAACCTTGGCGTTGATTGGCACCGGCTTGAATCCACGCCTATTGGCGGCTGCACGCAGTTTGTCCAGGTCCAGCCCGGCGCCGCTGAGCAACACTTTGGCCGCCTCGCCGGTGATCCAGCCCTGTGCCGGAAGGCGCGGCGCGGGATCATCCTTTGCGGGCAAGTCGTATTGCGGCCCGGACCAGGAATTCTTGACCACATCCCAGCCATAGGATGCGCCTGCGGTGTCGTGGATGATCAGTGCCGCGGCGGCGCCGTGGCGCGCAGCTTCATCGAATTTGTAGGTCCAACGGCCGTAATAGGTCATGCGCTTGCCATCGAACAATTTGGCATCGTGTGCGTGGAAGCCAGGATCATTCACCAGCATCACCACGGTCTTGCCCTTGACGTCCAAGCCCGCGTAATCGTTCCAGTGTTGCTCGGGCGCATCGACCCCATAGCCGACGAAGACCAGCGGGCTGTCCTTGATAGTGACATCGGCCTGTCCGGTGCGGGTGCCGATCACCATATCGCTGCCAAACTGCAATTCCTGCGGCTTGCCGGCCACGTCGAGCTTCAACGAGGTCGTTTCGTCCGCGGTGGTCTCTACCATTGGAACGGATTGGAACCAGTCGCTGCCGTTTCCAGGTTGCAAACCGATGCGGGCAAACTGGGTTTTTATGTAGTCGACGGCCGCATCTTCGCCAGGCGTACCGGGACCGCGGCCACCAAACGCATCCGACGAGAGGACTTTCACATGTTCTTCGAAGTCTGCTGCGTCGATCGCGGGATTGAATGCGTGCGTACTGGCCGGAGCCATTGGCGTCGCACCTGCCGTGGTATCTGCGCCGGCGGCTGGCGCCTCAGTGCTGCGCGGGCTGCAGGCACACAGGACCAGCAGGGCGAGGGGAAGGGCGGCAACACGCATGGAGGGACTCCGGACGAAGTCCCTCGATTCTAGCCGGCAAGCCCTCGCTGCGCGGTGCAGCAGGTCAGTCCCTGGGCGGGGTCGCGCCGTCATAGCGGCGTGCAGTGGCGCCGGTGACACTGCCCACTTTGGCGCTGGCATGCACGTAGAGCGTGACTTCTCGCTCGAACACCAGCGGGCCCTCGACCACCGCATTGGGCCCAATCACGATCCGCGGAACTTTCTGTTTGCCCATGCGGAAGCCGCCCCACGCCTTGCTCGGCTTTTGGATGCGGATACCGCCAATGACGTGGGAACCCGCGCCAACGGTGATGTCGCCATTGACGGTTTCGATGCCGCCGCCCAGGTCGGTATCCACCATCCCGATGGCGCCATTCACGGTTTCGATGCCCCGCGACACCTTGCCACCGCGGTCGACGAAGATCCCGCCATTGACCGTTTCGATGCCGCCATCGATCTGCGCACGTGCGCCGACATGGATGCCGCCGTTGACGGTGGTCAGCGAGCGCGAGTGCACGTCGTCTTCGACGGTGATGCTGCCATTGACCGTCTCGGCGTCTTCAACGTGGGCGCTCGCTCGTATCGTGATGCCACCGTTGACCGTGCTCAGGTCGCCATACGTCTGGCCAGCTTCGGCAGTAATACTGCTATTGACCTTGTCGATGTCCTGACCGCGGCCCTGCGTTGCGGGGTCGTGGGCGACAGCAGCGCCCGACAGGGCAAACAGGGCGGCGAACAAAAGGGAACGATTCATGCGGAACTCCGTGGCAGGTTGCAGATTGTGATGCGGTCAGCGCGCGTTTGGTTTACATGCCTGGCGACATGCCGTGATTTGGCAGGCCTTCGCTACAATCCCTGCAAGCCCATCGCCGGGCATCGCCCATCCGTCATGGAGCCTTCGTGTCCAATTCCGTTGCTGTCCGCCCAAAGCCTGTCGTCCTGCTGATCCTCGACGGCTGGGGACATCGCGAGGAGGTCGAGGACAACGCCGTGGCGCAGGCGGAGCTGCCGAACTGGCGTCACTTGCTGGCCACCTGCCCGAATACGTTGATCCATACCGAAGGCCGCCACGTCGGACTGCCGGAGGGACAAATGGGCAATTCCGAAGTGGGACACATGAACCTGGGCGCAGGCCGGATCGTCTACCAGGATTTGACCCGGATCGATGCGGCGATCGAAGACGGCAGCTTTTTTGCGAATGAAGAATTGCGCGCGGCGTGCGCGGCGGTCAAGACATCCGGTGGCACCTTGCATGTGATGGGCTTGCTGTCGCCGGGTGGCGTGCACAGCCATCAGCTGCATATTTTCGCGATGCTCGATTTAGCCCGGCGCGAGGGCGTGCCACAGGTTGCGGTGCATGCCTTCCTGGATGGGCGCGACACGCCACCGCGCTCGGCCGAAGCCAGTCTGATCGCGTTGCAAGCGGCTTGCGATCGCGTCGGCAACGCGCGCATCGCCACGGTTGGCGGGCGCTACTACGCAATGGATCGCGACCAGCGTTGGGATCGCGTGCAGCGTGGCTGGGATGCCATGGTCGAAGCCAACGGTGCAACACATGCGGACGATGCGCTCACTGCCTTGCATGAGGCGTACGCGCGCGGCGAAAACGACGAATTCGTTGCGCCCACCGTGCTTGCCGGCGCACAGCCGATGCGGGACGGCGATGCGGTGGTGTTTATGAATTTCCGTGCGGATCGTGCTCGCCAGTTGACCGCAGCATTCGTGGATCCGGCGTTTGCTGGGTTCCAGGCACGTCGTCCGGTGTTGTCGCGCTTCGTCTGCCTGACCGAATACGACGCGAGGTTGCCAGCACCCGTCGCATTTGCCCCGGACGATCTACAGCAGACCTATGGCGAGATTCTGGCCGATGCCGGCTTGACCCAGCTGCGCATCGCCGAGACTGAAAAATACGCGCACGTCACCTTCTTCTTCAGTGGCGGCCGCGAAGACATGTTCCCCGGCGAATCGCGGATCCTGATTCCGAGCCCGCAGGTCGCCACGTATGATCTGCAGCCGGAAATGAGTTGCCCGGAGCTGACTGCCAAATTGGTCGATGCCATCGAACAGCAACGCTTCGATGCCATCGTCTGCAACATCGCCAATCCGGACATGGTCGGCCACAGCGGCATCCTGCAGGCGGCGATCCTTGCGGCGCAGGCGGTGGATATCGCGATCGGCAAGATCACCCTTGCGGTGCGCGCGGTCGGCGGTGCACTGCTGATCACCGCCGACCATGGCAACCTGGAACTCATGCGTGACCAGGTGACGGGCCAGCCACATACCGCGCATACGGTCGGGCCGGTGCCGCTGGTCTATGTGGGCGAACGCGATGTGCAGTTGAGCGCGGGTGGTGCATTGCGTGACATCGCGCCGACCTTGCTGGATCTGCTTGGCCTGCCGCAGCCCGCGCAAATGAGCGGCCGCAGCTTGTTGCAATCGATGTGATGCAAGCCATCGCCACCGTGTCCTTGCTCGCGCTGGCCCTCACGGCGATGGCCGCGGGCGTGCCCGCGCAGGCCGCGCAGGATCCGCATGATGCCGAGCGCAAGCTGCTGGCCTTGCGCACCGAATTGAAAGCGGTCGCAGCTGAGCGACGCAAGCTGGAAGGCCAACGTGGCGATGCCAGTCGCCAGCTGCGCCAGGCGGACGAGCAGGTCGGCGGGGTGCAGCGTTCGTTGCGCGGCGTGGAAGCGGATGTCCAGCGCGATAGCACGAGCCTGCAACAGCTGCAGGCAGAGCGAGCGCAGCGCAACATCGACATTGATGGCAAACGCCAGGAATTGGCGCGGCTGCTGCGTGCGGCGCAGCTGGCAGGTGGCGAAGCACCGCTGAAGGCGATGCTCGCGCAGGACCGCGTCGCCGATGCCGAACGCGCCTTGACCTATCAAGGCTATTTGCAGCGCGGCCAGATCGAGCGGATCCGCGCACTGACCGCGGACCTGCAGCGGATCGAGGCGCTCGAAAAAGACATCACCGACCGTCGGCAAGCGTTGGAGCGCGACCGCAAGCAGCAGCAGACCATGCTGAGCGGGCTGCAGCAGGCGCGCCAGACGCGCGCTGGCGTGTTGGCCGGCATCGATCAGCAATACAAGGACCGCGCCGGCCGCGAACGTGCCTTGGGGCGCGATGCCAAGGCGTTGCAGGATTTGCTGGCGCAGTTGCGTGCTGCTGCGGCGCGTGCCGCACGCGAAGCCAAGGCGGATGCAGCTCGGCGCGCGGCTGCGGGCAATCGACGTGCACCAACACTGGCGAAGTCCGTGGCCAGCATGCCGGCTTTGCGCGTGGGCGGCTTGGGTTGGCCGGTGACGGGCAACCTGCTGGCTGCGTACGGCGGCAAACTACCGGATGGTCGCCGCAGCGATGGCGTGCTGGTGGCGGCGCCCGCAGGCACCACGGTCAAGGCTGTGGCGGATGGGCAGGTGGTGTTCGCTGACTGGATGACCGGTTACGGCATGATCTTGATCATCGACCACGGCAATGGCTACATGAGTCTGTACGCACACAATGACGGATTGCTGCGCGACGCCGGTGACTCGGTGAAGCGGGGCGATGCAGTGGCCAACGTCGGCAAATCCGGCGGCCAGGAGCAGCCCGCGTTGTATTTCGAACTGCGCCGCAATGGCCAGCCAGTGGATCCGCGCGGCTGGTTGCAGCGCCAGTGAGCTGCACGCACCCTTTGCACAGGCTTGGACGCAAGATGGACATGCATCGTCCCGTTGCAAGGAACCAGCAGCGCGGCGGCAGGTCGAACAACGAATATCGAAACACGATCAATTTCTGGAGCGAACCATGCGGATCCGCCTTTCCATCCTTCTGATCGCACTCGCGATGTCTGCGATACCGTTGCGCGCACCCGCGCAAACGGCCACGCCGGAAGCGCCCTCGAAGACCGACGAGATCGCCGCCAGCGATGATCCGGACGCCGTGCGCGCCGATGCCGCCAAGGTGCCCTTGGAGGAAATACGCCGCTACGTGATGGTCTACAACGCGGTCAAACAGGCCTATGTCGATCCGGTCGATGACCACGCACTCATGCAGTCCGCCGTCCGTGGGTTGTTGCTTGACCTGGATCCACACAGCGCCTATCTGCAGAAAGCCGACGCGGACGATTTCAACGAGTTCACCCGTGGCGCCTACGACGGCGTTGGCTTGGAACTGCAGCAGTTGCCGGAAGGCGGCTTGCGCATCATCTCGCCGCTGGATGACGGCCCGGCCGACCGCGCAGGTCTGCGCAGTGGTGACCGCATCATCAGCATCGATGGCAAGGTGCTGGCGCCGGGCGATGCGGACAGCTCGTCCCCGCTGCGTGGCGTTGCCGGCAGCAAGGTCGTGCTTGGCGTGGTGCGGGAAGGCACACCGAAACCGTTCGACGTGAGCCTGGTGCGCGAGACCATCCGCACCAGCAGCGTGCGTTCGAAGATGCTGGAGCCGGGATTCGGCTACGTGCGGGTCAGCAGTTTCCAGGCGGCAACGGCGGCGGATTTCGTGCGCGCGCTGGACACGCTGCAGAAGCCGGCGCCTTTGCGCGGCCTGCTGATCGACCTGCGTAGCAACCCAGGCGGGTTGTTGGTGGGCGCGGTGCAGATTGCCGATGAATTGCTGAATTCCGGCGGCATCGTCAGCACCCGTGGTCGCGAGGCACTCGGCAACAGCCAATTCGACGCCACCCCGGGCGACCGCATGAAAGGTGCGCCCATCGTATTGCTGGTCGATGCCGGTTCCGCCAGTGCTGCCGAAGAGTTGGCGGGAGCGCTTCACAACAACAAGCGCGCCACCGTGGTTGGCAGTCGAACCTTCGGTAAAGGCTCCGTGCAAACGCTGTTGCCGCTGGACAACGGCGATTCGGTGAAGCTCACCACCGCGCGC
>JBKJOY010000106.1:0-5153 GCA_046595415.1 Thermomonas sp. | reverse complement strand
CGACCCCGACTACCTGCCGGAAATCCTCCCGGCGTTGCTCGCCAGCTATGCCCGGGTCGACGACAGCCCCGGTGCACGCGCATTCCTGGGTGAAATGATCGAGCACTACCGCGGCATTTCCCCCGTCTTGGCCTTGACCCGCCTGGTCGAAGCCGAGGAGGGCACCAGTGCCGCACGCAACTACCTGGCACAGCAGTTGAAGGACCGGCCGTCGGTCCGTGGCGAAGCCGCGCTCATCGATCTGACCCTGGCTGACGAAGCCGACCCCAAGGCAACACTGCACGACCTCAAGCACATCACCGATCAGTTGCTGGTGCGCAATCCGAGCTATCGCTGTACCCGCTGCGGCTTCGGTGCACGCAGCCACCATTGGCAATGCCCGAGCTGCAAGGAGTGGGGCACAGTGAAGCCGCTATTGAACTATGCCGTGGTCTGAGCCGACGTTTCTGGCCACCGCGGGGGTTGCTGCTGCGGTCCTGTCTGCACTGGGAACCGCATGGGCGTTGGGTCACGCCCGTCGCCACGGATTGATTGACGCACCCGGCGAGCGTCGCAGCCATCTGCTGGAAACGCCGCGTGGCGGTGGCATCGGGATCGTGGTCGCTTGCCTCGGGTGCCTCGTTGCGATGGGCTTGAACGATGCAGGCAATGCACGATGGTGGCTGGTCGCGGCGGGCTTGCTGTTGGTCGCCGGCATCGGCTGGTTGGACGACCACCGCCCCTTGCCAGCATGGCCTCGTCTGGCAGTGCATGCAGTGAGTGCTTTATTGCTGGCGATGTCACTTCGCTTAGGGGGTGCTGGTGCATTCGCGTGCGTAGCAGGGTTCGTATTGACGTTGGTGCTCGTCAATATCTGGAACTTCATGGATGGCATCAATGGCCTCGCGGTTAGCCAGGCCTTGCTGTGTGGGCTCGCTTTCGCGGTCATGCCAGCATTCCCAGTCCCGGCGTTGGGACTCGCGTTGGCGGGTGCCTGCCTGGGATTCCTGCCCTTCAACTTTCCCCGTGCTCGCCTGTTCCTGGGAGACGTGGGCAGTACGTCCCTCGGCTATCTGGTGGCCTCGTTGGTGTCGATCGGCATCGCGTCCAGCCCAGCCAGCGATTGGCCGCTATTGCTGCTGCCACCGCTGGTCATGATCACGGACAGCGGCCTGACCCTGCTGTGGCGGATGTATCGCGGTGATCGTTGGTGGGATGCACATGCCGAGCATGCTTTCCAACGCTGGAGCCGGAGCAAGGGCCAGACGACGGTGACCCTGGCATACGGGCTCTGGACGATCCTCGTGATTGGGGTCATGCTTTGCTTGCGGGGTCGTGTTGGCGGTATCGGGTTGACTGCCTTCCTGACCTGCGTGACAGCCACCGCACTTGCATGGTGGTGGTTGCATCGGCGTTACGCCTGTCAAACCGAAGGACTCGGGTCATGAGCACATGGAAGGAGCGCTTCAAGTACGGCTTGCCGCGCATGGCGGTGATCCTCCATGACCTCGTGATGGTCTGGGTGTGCTGGCAAGGTCTGCACTACATCCGTTATGCACTGCAGCCACAGGGTTTGGCGCTTGACCCGTTCTCCAGAACAGTGTTGATCGTGCTGGTGGCGCAGGGCTTGGTCTCATGGCGAGTGGGTCTCTATCGCGGCCTATGGCGGTTTGCCAGCGTCCCCGACCTGCTGAATATCTTCAAGGCCAGCATCCTGGGCCTGTTAGCTGTCGTATTGGGGCTGTTTTTCTACAGTCGGCTCGATCTCGTGTCGCGAGCGGCACTCTTCTTGTATCCATTCGTCCTGACGTTGTTGTTAGGGGCGCCGCGCCTGATCTTCCGGGCATGGAAGGACCAGCGACTATTGAGACTGGACGACTCCGCAGAGCGGGTGCTGATTCTCGGTGCGGGGCAAGCTGGCGAAGCCTTGGTGCGGGACTTGCGCCGTACCGGGCGCTACCAGCCCGTCGGCTTCCTGGACGATGCGAGCGCGTTGCGCGGCACCCGCCTCCAGGGGTTGCCGGTGCTTGGCAAGATCGCTGATGTCCCGCGTATTGCCCGGGAAACCGCCGTGCAACTGCTGGTGATCGCAATGCCATCGCTGGATGCCAGTGCGGTGCGGCGGATCGTCGGCATCTGCGAAGACAGCGGCGTGCCGTTCCGGACTGTGCCGCGATTGGCCGATGTGTTGGATGGTCGTTCGATGCCATGGCAGCTCAAGGAAGTGGCGATCGAGGATCTGCTCGGTCGGCAACCGATGAGTCCCGACTGGAAGGTGATCCGCGGCTGGCTGGGCGGACGATCGGTACTGGTCACCGGTGCGGGTGGTTCCATCGGTTCTGAACTGTGCCGCCAATGTGCACGCCACGGTGCACGCCGCATCTTGTTGCTCGAAATCGATGAGTTGGCGCTACTCACCGTGGAAGCCAGTTTGCATCGCGATTTCCCCGATATCGAGTGCGTGCCCGTGTTGGGCGATTGCGGCGATCCCGCGGTGATTCGCCATGCGCTTGGCCTGGCCGAGCCCGATGCGGTGTTCCATGCCGCTGCCTACAAGCAGGTGCCACTGCTGCAGCGGCAACTGCGCGAGGCGGTGCGCAACAACGTGTTGGCGACCGATGTCGTTGCACGCGCCAGTCGTGATGCGGGAGTCGGCACCTTCGTGCTGATTTCCACCGACAAAGCGGTTGACCCGGTGAACGTGCTCGGCGCCACCAAGCGTCTGGCGGAAATGTTGTGCCAAGCGCAGGTCGACCATCGCTCGACGCGGTTCGTTACCGTTCGTTTTGGCAACGTGCTGGATTCGGCCGGCAGCGTGGTGCCGCTGTTCCGCGAGCAGATCAGCCGCGGCGGCCCGGTCACCGTCACCGATGCGGACGTGACGCGTTATTTCATGACTATTCCCGAGGCTTGCCAGTTGATCTTGCAGGCTTCCGCGATCGGCGCCCAACAAGCGGTCTACACGCTCGACATGGGTGAGCCGATATCCATCCGCATGCTGGCGGAGCAAATGATCCGGCTGGCAGGCAAACAGCCAGGGCGGGATGTCGCGATCGAATATATCGGGCTTCGCGCGGGCGAGAAGCTGCACGAAACCCTGTTCCATGTGGATGAGCGCTACACCACCACCAGTCATCCCAAGATCCTGCAAGCGACGCCACGTGGGGTGACGTCCGAGCGCATCGATCAGTCGCTCAAGGCGCTGCGCGAGGCTTCCGTTGACTACGACCTGGAACGGCTTGCCATCGCGTTGCGCGATGCGGTTCCGGAATTCAATCCCGCCAGCGCCGAGCCATCGCGCAATGCCACGGTCGTGGCGTTTCCGGCGCGTCGCAGCCGCTTGAACTCATAGACACTGGCAGGACTGCATGACGTCGCTGACAACAAAACGCATTCGCAAGGCCGTATTCCCGGTTGCCGGCCTTGGCACGAGATTCCTGCCGGCGACCAAGACAGTGCCGAAGGAGATGCTGCCGATCGTCGACAAGCCGCTGATCCAGTACGCGGTCGATGAAGCCGTTGAAGCCGGTTGCGACACGATGGTGTTCGTCACCAACCGTTACAAGCATTCGGTGGCTGACTACTTCGACAAGGCGTATGAGCTTGAACAAAAGCTTGAGCGTGCCGGCAAGTACGAACAACTGGAGCTGATCCGCAACGTACTGCCGC
Organism: Thermomonas sp.; assembly: GCA_046595415.1. GTDB lineage: Bacteria > Pseudomonadota > Gammaproteobacteria > Xanthomonadales > Xanthomonadaceae > Thermomonas. The sequence continues at coordinate 1,505 of JBKJOY010000106.1, read as the reverse complement.
CAGGAGTGCGTGCAGTATTCGTGACCCAGGCTGAAGCCTTGGGCCTTGGCCATGCCGTGCTTTGCGCGAAACCGGTCATCGGTGACGAACCGTTCGCGGTGTTATTACCGGATGACCTGATCTGGAGTCGTGGCGATGGCGCCTTGAAGCAGATGGCGGATCGCGCAGAGGCTACTGGCAACAGCGTCATCGCAGTGCAGGACGTGGCGCCTGAGCAGACCGGCAGCTATGGAATCGTGGCTACCGACGCGTTCGACGGCCAGGTAGGCCGGATCAGCCGGATCGTCGAGAAGCCCGCACCGAAGGACGCGCCCAGCAATCTTGCCGTGGTCGGCCGCTATATCCTGGACCCCTCGATCTTCGAGCTGCTGGAAACCACGGCAAAAGGTTCGGGTGGCGAGATCCAGCTCACCGATGCCATTGAATCGTTGCTTTCACGCAAGCCGGTCGAAGCCTTCCGCTTCCGCGGCACGCGCTTTGATTGCGGCACGCATCTTGGCTTGATCGAAGCCACGGTTCGCTATGCGCTGGACCATGAGCTGCTCAGCGAGGGCGCACGCAGCCTGATGCAGAATGCCCTGGACGAAATGGGCGTAGTCGAACTCTAGTTCGCCACTGGGGGGTTGGATTGAAAACGGGGCCAGGGGCCCCGTTTTCGTTGCAGCGGGATGATCTGCTTACAGCGCTTCGAAAATCCCCGCTGCACCCATGCCGGTGCCAATGCACATGGTGACCATGCCGTACTTCTGCTGACGGCGACGCATGCCGTGAACGATCGTTGCGGTGCGCACGGCGCCCGTCGCGCCCAGTGGATGTCCCAATGCAATCGCGCCACCGAGCGGATTGACCTTGGAAGGATCCAACCCGCAGGTGCGAATCACCGCGAGTGCCTGCGCAGCGAATGCCTCGTTGAGTTCGATCCAGTCCAGTTGATCGTGGGTCAGACCGGCTTGCCGAAGTGCTTTCGGGATTGCTTCGATAGGCCCGATACCCATGACCTCCGGGCGCACGCCGGCGACTGAAAAGCTCACGAAACGCGCAAGCGGGGTCAGTCCGTAATCCTTGACCGCCTGTTCCGAGGCCAGTAACACCGCACCGGCACCATCGCTCATCTGCGAACTGTTGCCAGCAGTCACGCTGCCGCCGAACTGCCCATTGCGGAACACCGGGCGCAGCTTGGAGAGCCCTTCAAGCGAGGTGTCGGGGCGCGGACCTTCATCCGTATCGACAAGTCTCTGCTTCAAGCGCACGACATTGCCGGCAAGATCCGGCACATGCGAGATCACCTCGTACGGGCTGATCTCGTCGCGGAATTCTCCCGCAGCAATCGCGGCCAGCGCCTTCTGATGGGAGGCGTAGGCGAACGCATCCTGGTCCTCACGGCTCACGCGCCATTCCTCGGCGACCTTCTCCGCGGTGATGCCCATGCCGTAGGCAATGGCGACGTGGTCGTTGTTGAACACCGATGGCGCCATCGCGACCTTGTTGCCCATCATCGGCACCAT
>JBKJOY010000393.1:0-3846 GCA_046595415.1 Thermomonas sp. | reverse complement strand
TGCAACCGATCCCGGACAAGCGCATCCAGCGTCTGCATACCGCGCTTGGTTTGCGCGGCAAATCAGTGCTGGAAATCGGTTGCTTCGAGGGCATCCATACCTTGGGCTTGCTCCATTTCGGCGCCGATGTGACCGCGGTGGATCTGCGGCCGCTGAATGTGCTGAAGACGTTGGCACGCTTGTCGGTGCATGGCGAGAGTTCGCGCGTATTCGTCGTGGACGTCGAGGATCCGAAAGCCGAACTGGGCCATTTCGACGTCGTATTCCATTGTGGCGTGCTCTATCACCTGGAAGACCCGGTGAGTCACCTGCGTGCAATCTTGCCCGGATGCGATGCCATCTATTTGGATACCCACGTCGCCGAGCCGGGCCGGGATCAGGACACGCTGGACGTGGACGGGCGTACCTATCGCGGTTACCGCCACCACGAAGGCGGTTGGCAGGACCCGTTCTCCGGGCGGGGCGCCAGTGCGTTCTGGCTGACGCTGGACGACCTGCAGGAATTGATCAGGGCACAGGGGTTCGAATGCCAGACGTGGAGTGAACGCGCCGAACGAAATGGCGCCCGCGTGGGTTTGTTGGCGAGTCGACCGGCATGAGAGAGATCCTTCGACTGACGTTGGACCCGATGATGCTGGAAACCCCGGCGATGTCGCCGCTGTTCCGTCTGGCATCGCGCGCATCGGCAGTCGCCCGGCTGATCGTCGATCGTCCGTTGCCGGACATCACGCCAGGCTGGTATCTGTTCGATGCAGGATTTGCGGTCGACGATGCAGTGCCAACCCAACTGGTCGTCGATTATGGCGAGGGCTTTGCCTGGCTGGAGCGGCTGGCGCCTCGCATTCCTGACCGCAGCGGGCGACTCCGCAGTGTCGTCACCATCAAGCGGGAACCGCGCGATCTGGGTCTATTGGCCGGGCCGAAGGAACGAATTCCATCGCTGCAGACGGCGAGCCTGAGACCGATCGGGCGCATGCGCGCGTGGCTTGAAATGTTGCGCGGCATCCACGCCTGCGCGCCCGAGCACCGCGTCGCTGCGACCTACGCGGCGCTGGGCAGGTTCGTGCACACGTTTGTGCGGCTGGGCCGGCGCGCGGCGGCCGACGAACTTGTCGAGCGCTATCAAGCCATCAGACGCGGCATCGCAAACGACTACGGTGCGTGGCTTGTGGCGAATGCGCACGAGCAGAGCTTGCCTGCCCTGGCGTCGGCGCCGCGATCAGGTGCTGGTCGAGCACCTGATTTTTCGCTGTTGATGCTGATGGATGGCAGCCATGCTGGCGAGGCGATGCGCTCGGTCAACAGCGTACTGGCCCAGACATGGCCAAGCTGGCAACTATGCATTCGCCATGACCGTTCGGCCGTGTGCTCGTTGCCGCCTGAGCTGGCCGCACTGGCTGGACGCGATCGGCGAATCGTCCTGGTGCCCACCGACCCCAAGGTGTCCGGCGATGACTTGACGGAAGTGCTGGCGGCAGCCGAAGGACGCTATTGCGGCAGGCTGCGATCAGGCGACCGCATCGCCCCTCATGCCCTGCAGGCAATGGCGGATGCACTGCAGCAACAGCCCTCGGCTTGCTTCCTGTACAGCGACCATGATGCGATCGATGCTTTCGGCCGACGCTCCAGTCCCTGCTTCAAGCCCGACTGGAGCCCAGACCTGGCGTGCCAGCGCGAGGTCTTGCTCCAGCTTGCATTGATCGAGCGTTCGGTCCTGCTCGACATGGGACGCTACGCGGGTGGCGATGCCTACGACGTGGCGTTGCGGGCTTGTGACGCAATCGGACCGGAGCGCATCTTGCATGTGCCGCGGGTGCTGTACCACCGCTTGCAACGAATGCCCGAGCCCGCGCACGACACCCTGGCTGTCGAAGCACTCGCCGCCCACTTGGACCGCATTGGGCAGGTTGGCCATGCGCAGTCGGTTGCCACCGGAATGTATCGCGTCATTTACCCGTTGCCTCCGCAGGAACCTTCGGTGGAGGTACTGCTGCCGACGCGTGACCAGCGCAAGTTGCTCGCGCGATGCGTCGATGGCGTGCTTGAAAACACCGATTACGCCAACCTGCGCGTGCGGATCATTGACAATGATTCGCGCGATCCAGACGTGCTGCGACTGTTGGCCACGCTGGCAAACCACCCGCGCGTGATCGTCCAACGGGCGCCAGGCGCCTTCAATTTTTCCCGGATCATCAATAGCGCCGCGCGGCAGGCAAAGGCGCAGGTGTTATGCCTGTTGAATGATGACGTACTGCCGACGGATGCAGGCTGGTTGCGGGAAATGGTGTCGCATGCATTGCGCCCGGATATCGGCGCGGTCGGTGCATTCCTGCGGTTTCCGGATGGCTCGGTGCAGCATGCAGGCGTGGTCACCGGGATCGGCGGTGTCGCCGCGCATGTGCATTACCGGATGCATCGGGATGCCATCGCGTCGTGTCCGCAGTTGGCGACGGTGCGCAACTACAGCGCACTTACCGCCGCCTGCATGGTTGTGACTCGGCAGAAGTTCGAGCAGGTGGGTGGCTTCGATGAAAGCCTGCCGGTCTGCTACAACGACGTCGACTTTTGCCTGCGTTTGCGCGCGGAAGGCTACTTCAATGCATGGACGCCGTTTGCTTCGCTGTCCCATCACGAATCGGCGACCCGTGGCCCCGATGACACGCCACTCAAGCGCGCACGCCATCAGCGTGAGTTCGCGCGCATGCTTTCACGCTGGGGCGATCGCTTGAACCACGATCCCGCCTACAACCCGAACCTGTCGTTGTTTGGCGAACCGTTCGAGCTGGCGCACTCGCCTCGGATGACCCAGCCGTTCCAGCCTGCCTATCCGATGCACGTTGACCAACAACCGTGGATCCAGGCCAGCCCTGCGATGCAGCGCTGAGCGCGGCAACCAGCCTGACCAGTCAGGACTCGCTCCACGGGGCAGGGCTTTTTGGGGGCGCAGCTTGCCACGCTGGATGGCCTACCAAACGGGGTAAATATTGCAGCGGTGAAAGCCGGAGGTCCACGGGTTGGTCAACGCGCTGCTGTTCGCACCTTTTCTGCAGCAATCACCTGCGGCCAGCGCGCAAGGATGGCGGCGCGGATGCCATCGGCATCCAACCCGGCTTCAGCCAGCAGGTCTTCGCGGCTGGCGTGATGCTGGAAGGCGTCGGGCAATCCGAGGTGCAGGATCGGCAAGGTGATGCCCTCTGCAGCCAGCAGTTCGGCAACACCACTGCCTGCGCCGCCTGCAATCACGTTGTCCTCGAGGGTGACGAAGCCCTCGTGCGTCTTCACCAACTCCAACAGCAGCGCACGGTCCAGCGGCTTGACGAAGCGCATGTTGACCACGGTCAGGTCGAGCTCGTCGGCAACCGCTTCTGCAGCCGGGACGAGTGCGCCGAACGCCAGCAGCGCGAAGCGTGAACCGTGGCGACGCACATCGGCCTTGCCGATCGGCAGGGTGTCCAGTGGGGTAGAGAGTGCAGTGCCCGGACCGCTGCCGCGCGGATAGCGAACAGCGGCCGGGCCCTCGAACTGGAAGCCGGTGCTCAGCATTTGCCGGCATTCGTTTTCGTCAGCGGGCGCCATCACGATCATGTTCGGCACGCAGCGCAGGAAACTGAGATCGAGGTTGCCGGCGTGGGTCGCGCCATCAGGACCGACCACGCCGCCACGATCGATCGCGAACAGCACATCGAGCTTCTGGATTGCGACGTCATGTACCAGTTGGTCATAGCCGCGCTGGAGGAAGGTCGAGTAGATCGCGACGACGGGCTTTGCGCCTTCGCAGGCCATGCCCGCAGCCAGCGTCACCGCATGCTGTTCGGCGATGGCGACATCGAAATAGCGGCGTGGATA
>JBKJOY010000344.1:0-4926 GCA_046595415.1 Thermomonas sp. | reverse complement strand
CGACCCCGCACTCGCCGGCGGCGTGATCCTGACCACCGTCACCGACGTGATGGGTTTCCTCAGCTTCCTCGGGCTGGCGACGGCGGTGTTGTTGCACTGACGAACGCTATGGACTTTAGACGCTAGGCCAACAACGTCTCCAGCACGGCCATCCGCACGGCCACGCCGTTGGCGACTTGCTGCAACACCCGCGAGTGCGGGCCATCGGCGACGTCGTCGGTGATCTCGATGCCGCGGTTCATCGGCCCGGGATGCATGACGATCGCATCGGGAGCAGCGCGTTGCAGGCGCGCCGTGGTCAAGCCGAAATCGCGGTGATAGTCGTCGAGCGAATCCACGAGACCCTCCGTCATCCGCTCGCGCTGCAGGCGCAGCATCATCACTGCATCGGCGCCATCGAGCATCGCATCGAAATCATCGCCCACCACGCAACCACGCAGGGTGCGGTCGTCCGGCAACAATGCAGCCGGTCCACATACGCGGATCTCACCGGTGCCAAGGGCACGCAGTGCGTGCAGGTCACTGCGGGCGACGCGCGAATGTCTGAGGTCACCCACGATCAAAACCTTCAGCCCGCCGAAATCCGGACCTTTCGCTTGCCTGAGGGTGAGCATGTCCAACAGACCTTGCGTGGGATGGTTACTACGACCATCACCGGCATTGACCAGCACAGTGCCCGTGCGGGCGGCCCGCGAAAGGGCGGCCACTGCACCATCCGTCTTGTGCCGCACGATAAAACCATGCACCCCCATCGCTTCCAGCGTTTTCAGGGTATCGAGGTCGCTTTCGCCTTTGGTGGTGGATGCGGTCGATGCATCGAAATTGAGCAGATCGGCACCCAATCGTTGCGCGGCCAGGCTGAAGCTGCAACGCGTGCGCGTGGACGCTTCGAAGAACAGCGTGCAGATCGCCTTGCCCGCCAGTACATGACGAAATTCCGTGCCGCCCTGGGCACGCCCGCCAAAGTCTTGCGCGCGCTGCAGGAGCTGCTCAAGCATGGCGCGCGGCATGCCATCCAACGTCAGCAGGTGTCTCAACTTGCCATCGGTATCCATCTGTCCGCTCATGCAACGACCACCGCATCCTGGGGCGCTGCGAGCCAGCGCTCGACGATCACGGCCGCCGCCACCGCATCCAGCACGACCGCATCGCGACGGCGCTTGCGGCCCGTTGCACGCTCATCGGCGAAGCGTTGCGCGGCTTCGATCGAACTGCCGCGCTCATCCACCATCACTACCGGCAGCTGGGTGCGTTCGCGCAACTGGCGCGCAAAGGCCTGCGCGGTCTTGCGGATCGGCTGATCGCCGCCCTCGATCGTCATCGGGTCTCCCACGATCAAACCATCCGGCCGCCATTCACGACGCAGGCGCTCGATCGCGGCCCAGTCCGGGTTGCCCGCATGCACATCGATCACCGCCAGCGCGCGCGCGCCGGTGCCAAAGGCGCTGCCCACGGCAACGCCAATTCTTCTCGAACCCACATCGAAGCCAAGCACGGTTCCGTCCCGGCGGATGGCATCAGCGGGCGCTTCCGGCGGGTTCATGCGTGCCCGCTATGGCCCGCGTAATTGACCAGGTCCACGCCGATACTCCCGGCGGCGGCCTGCCAACGCTGATCCAGCGGCAGATCGAACAGCAACCCGCGACCGGCAGGCACCATCAGCCAGCTGTCGTCGACCAGTTCCTGCTCCAGCTGGCCCGCGCCCCAACCCGCGCAACCCAAGGCGACCACGGCCTGCGCCGGACCTTCGCCTCGGGCCAACGCCTCGAGCACATCGCGCGAGGTCGTCAGGAACAGCCCATCGCCCACGACCAGGCTCGAATCCCATTCGCGCTCGCCGTCATGCAGGACGAAGCCGCGTTCCGGATGCACCGGGCCGCCGGCGAGGACGATCTGCGATTGCAAGGTCTCGGAGTCGCTGCTGATGCCCATCTGCTGCAGCACCTCGCCCAGCGTGTATTCGGAGGCGCGATTGACCATCACGCCCATCGCCCCGTCGCCATCGTGCTGGCAGACCAGGGTCACGCTGCGCGCGAAATGCGGGTCGTGCAGGGCAGGCAGGGCCACCAGCAACTGGTTGGACAACGGCGACAGGTCGTTCGGCATAGCGCAATTCTAGCCTGCGCATGCAGCGGCACGAAGCCGTAACCGCGTGCGCTTATCGCGCTTCGGCGATTTCAACGCCATCGAGGCCCTGCGCCAGCGTGCGGGCATCGCCGCCCTGCGCCAGCTTGATGCGCAGGCGCACTTCGTTCGACGAGTCGGCGAAGCGCAGTGCATCCTCGTAACTGATCTCGCCGGCCTGGTAGAGCTCGAACAGGCTTTGATCGAAGGTCTTCATGCCCATTTGCACGGATTCCTTCATCACTTCCTTGAGCTTGTGGATCTCGCCATCGCGCAGGTAGTCCTGCACCAACGGCGTGCCAAGCAGCACTTCCAACGCCACCCTGCGGGCCTTGCCGTCGGGGGTCGGGATCAACTGCTGGGCGATCACGCCCTTCAGGTTCATCGACAGATCCATCAGCAACTGGCTGCGACGGTCTTCGGGGAAGAAGTTGATGATGCGGTCCATCGCCTGGTTGGCGTTGTTCGCGTGCAGGGTGCATAACACCAAGTGGCCGGTTTCGGCGAACGCGATCGCGTGGTCCATGCCCTCGCGGGTACGCACCTCGCCGATCATGATCACGTCCGGCGCCTGGCGCAGCGTGTTCTTGAGTGCGTTCTCCCAGCTGTCGGTGTCGATGCCGACCTCACGCTGGGTGATGATGCAACCTTCGTGCTTGTGCACGAATTCAATCGGATCTTCGATCGTGATGATATGGCCGGTCGAGTTCTGGTTGCGGTAGCCGATCATGGCCGCCAACGACGTTGATTTGCCGGAACCCGTCGCGCCGACGAAGATGATCAGGCCGCGCTTGGTCATCGCCAGGGTCTTGATGATCGGCGGCAAATTCAATTCTTCGATCGTCGGGATGCGGGTCTCGATCCGGCGCAGCACCATGCCGACCTGGTTGCGCTGATAGAAGCACGACACACGGAAGCGACCGACGCCGGACACGCCGATCGCGAAGTTGCACTCATGGGTCTTTTCGAATTCCTCGCGTTGCTGCGGGGTCATCACGTTCAACACCAGGTCACGCGACTGTTGAGGCGTCAACGGGATCTGGGTGATCGGCATGACCTTGCCATGCACCTTCATCGACGGCGGCATGCCGGCCGTGATGAACAGGTCAGACGCCTTCTGGTGCGCCATCAGCTTGAGGAATGAGGAGAAATCGATGCTGCTCATGCGTATGGCTCCAGATCAATAGGCGCGCCGCTAGGCACGTGGTGCAGAACCGCTGCCCTTATTCGAACAGGCGCTTGTCCTTGGCGTATTCGCGGGCTTGCTGGCGTGGCACTTGGCCGCGCTTGACCAGGTCTTGCAAGTGCTGGTCGAGGGTCATCATGCCGGCATTCTGGCCGGTCTGGATGGCCGAATACATCTGCGCGACCTTATCCTCGCGGATCAGGTTGCGGATGGCCGGGGTGCCCACCATGATTTCCCACGCTGCCGTACGTCCGCCGCCAACCTTCTTCAGCAACGCCTGCGCGATCACTGCGCGCAGCGACTCGGACAGCATCGAGCGCACCATGCCTTTTTCGCCGGCGGGGAACACGTCGATGATGCGGTCGATGGTCTTGGCCGCGCTCGAGGTGTGCAGGGTGCCGAACACCAAGTGCCCGGTTTCCGCAGCCGTCAGCGCCAGGCGTATGGTCTCGAGATCGCGCAACTCACCGACCAGGATGATATCCGGATCTTCACGCAACGCCGAGCGCAATGCCTCGTTGAAGCCGTGCGTGTCGCGGTGGACTTCGCGCTGGTTGATCAGGCACTTCTGCGAGGTGTGCACGAATTCGATCGGGTCCTCGACGCTGAGGATGTGGCCGTATTCGTTCTTGTTGATGTGATCGATCATCGCCGCCAGCGTGGTCGACTTGCCGGAACCGGTCGGGCCGGTCACCAGGATCAGGCCCTGCGGCTGCTCGATCAGTTCCTTGAAGATGCGCGGCGTGCCGAGGTCCTCCAGCGTCAGTACTTCGGACGGAATGGTGCGGAACACGGCGCCGGCGCCGCGGTTCTGGTTGAACGCGTTGACGCGGAAACGGGCCAGTCCTGGAATTTCAAACGAGAAGTCGACTTCGAGGAATTCCTCGTAGTCACGACGCTGCTTGTCCGACATGATGTCGTAGACCAGTGCATGGACCTGCTTGTGGTCGAAGGCCGGGATATTGATCCGGCGGACGTCGCCATCAACGCGGATCATCGGTGGCAAGCCAGCCGACAGGTGCAAGTCCGAAGCTTTGTTCTTGACCGAAAACGCCAACAGTTCAGCAATATCCATGACGGCACTACTCCCCAAATGTGTGGCAACCCCCTGCCACACGAATCGTCGTTACCGCATCGGGGCGATCCAGCCCCGTCGCGACGTTTCGAGTTCCGGGTCCGTCTTTTTCAGGGGCGGCCCCGTCCTCGCGTGCCAGCGCACCGACGCCGAAGCGGCGGAACCCGGCGGACGCAGCTTCCTTGCAGCGCCCTTGAACCCGCTATCACAAGACAGGGGGCCTTTAGGCAGTATATGCCTCCCGCAGTCGCCGACAATGGCCCCATGAACCTTGCTTCCACAAAGTACTACCGCCAAGCCCATGCCGACATCCTGCTTGCTGTGGATAACGCAAGTCGCGCAGCCTCCCGGCCAGACACAGTCAGCTTGCTGGCGGTCTCCAAAACCCGAACCACTGCGGACGTCGCCGAACTCGCCGCGGCCGGGCAACGCGTGTTTGGAGAGAACTACGTGCAGGAGGCGTTGCCGAAGATTGTTGCGCTGCGTCCGCTCGGGCTGGAGTGGCACCTGATCGGCCACCTGCAATCGAACAAGGCGCAGG
>JBKJOY010000337.1:0-3390 GCA_046595415.1 Thermomonas sp. | reverse complement strand
AATCACGAAGCGTGGTTTCGCCGGCGTCAAGGCTTCGGCTACATCACAGGCGGCGCGCGCGAGGGCGGCCCCTTCGCGATTGAGCTCGCGCACGAGATGCTGCAAACGGTAGTCGGCGAGGGAAATCGAAGTGGAGTTGAACGTGTTGGTTTCGACCAGGTCGGCGCCGGCGGCGAGATAACCCGCATGGATATCGCGAATGATGTCGGGGCGGGTCAGGGTGAGCAGATCGTTGTTGCCGCGTTGGTCCTGGGGTTCGCAACCGCAGCCTGCGCCATGCGCGTGGGCATCGACCGCGAACAATGCGTCATAGCCTTCGGCGAAGCGCTCGCCGCGGTAGTCGGATTCTTCCAACTCATGACGTTGGATCATGGTGCCCATCGCGCCATCGATCACCAGGATCCGCGTGGCCAATGCGGCTTCCAGCGTGGCGACGCGCTCGGGGTTGCGCCAAGGGAGCACGCTCACGGCTTGCTCCCGATCAGCGAGACCACCTCGAAATGAGGCGGACGCTTTTCGCGGGTCACGGTTTCGGTATTGGTGATGCGCAGCCCGGCTTTTTCCACGAATTTGTGCAGGTCCTTGGCCGCGAAGCCCAGGTTCTGATGGCCGTAGGCCTGCACCACGTTGCGGTGCTCATGCTTGGCCAGGCTCGACAGCAGCAGCCGACCACCCTTGCGCAATACGCGCGCGGCTTCAGCGACCGCCTGTGCGGGCTTGTCGGCGTAGGTCAGTGCGTGCATCAGCACGACGAGGTCAAAGCTCGCGTCCTTGAACGGCAGCGCGTGCATGTCGCCTTCGCGCACGTCGACATTCTGGTAGCGACGCAAGCGCTCACTCGCGGCGGCGACCACGCGCTGGCTGGAATCGATGCAGACATAACGCTTGGCATGCGGGGCGAGTAATTCCGCCAGCACCCCGTCGCCGGAGGCGATATCGAGGACGTCACCCGGTTCCAGCAATGGCAGCGCCGTGCGCGCCAGTGCTTCCCACGTGCGACCCGGCGAATAATGGCGTTCCATGTCACCGGCGACGCTATCCGCCCAGTTCTGGTCCGCCGCGCGCATCGCCAGCACCGACGGCACGCGCTCCGCGTCCTGGCGCAACAATGGGTCGTCGCTGCCTTGGCTGATCGACTGCCATAACGCACGCTGCGCCGGATCCAGCACCGCATCATCGAAACGGTAATACGCAGACACACCGGAGCGGCGATCACGGACGATGCCGGCTTCTTTCAGCTTGGCGAGGTGCGTCGACACACGTGGTTGCGCCAGCTGGGTGATCGCCGAGAGTTCGGCGACGGTGAGCTCTTCGCCTTCCAGTAATGCCAGCAGGCGTACTCGGGTCGCATCGGCAAATACTTTCAAGCGGGTCGACCAGCCTTCCAGATCCATCTATATCTTTCCATCGCGATTCAACGATAAGTGTCTGCCGAAGTGGCTGAGAGGTCAAGCTGCGATGGCTTGCAGGCTGGGGTTCGCTGGGCCGTGGCGCTACAATTGCAATCCATTGCAGACGCTGGAGCAGCCCGTGGATTTTGGTTTTACCGAAGAGCAGCTGATGATCCAGGACGTGGCCCGGCGGATCTCGCAAGAGAAGATCGCGCCCAGCGCCGAATACCATGACCGTACTGGTGAATTCCCGCTGGATAACATCCGTACGCTCGGTGAAAGTGGCCTGATGGGAATCGAGGTACCGGCCGAATATGGCGGTGCGGGAATGGACCCGATCAGCTACGTGCTGGCGATGATCGAGATCGCCGAGGCCGACTGTGCGCACTCGACGATTGTTTCCGTCAATAACTCGCTGTTCTGCAACGGTGTCCTGAAATTTGGCACCGAGTCCCAGAAGCAGCTGTACGTGCGCGCGATCGCCGAAGGCCGCGAGATCGGCGCCTTTGCGCTGACCGAACCGCAGTCGGGTTCGGATGCCACGGCGATGCGTTGCAAGGCGACCGCGCAGGCGGACGGCAGCTACCTGATCAATGGCAAGAAAAGCTGGATCACGTCGGGCCCGGTGGCCAAATACATCATCCTGTTTGCGATGACCGATCCGTCCAAGGGCGCGAAGGGCATTACCGCTTTCATGGTGGACACCGCCAAGCCAGGCTTCCATCGCGGCAAGACCGAGCCCAAGCTGGGCATCCGTGCATCCGCAACCTGCGAGATCGAGTTCCAGGACTACGTGGCCAGCGCCGATGAAGTGATCGGCAAGGAAGGCCAGGGCTTCAAGATCGCGATGGGCGTGCTCGACGCAGGCCGCATCGGCATCGCGTCGCAGGCGGTGGGCCTGGGCAAGGCGGCATACAAGGCATCGGTGGCCTACGTCAAGGAGCGCAAGAGCTTTGGCCAGCCAATCGGTTCCTTCCAGATGGTCCAGGCCAAGATCGCAGACATGAAGTGCCGGCTGGACGCGGCCGAGATCCTGACGCTGCGCGCCGCCTGGGCCAAGACCGAGGCTGAAAAGGTCGGTGGTCGTTTCAGCACCGAGGCATCGGTGGCCAAGCTCACGGCCTCGGAAGCGGCGATGTTCATCACCCACGCGGCGCTGCAGATCCATGGCGGCATGGGCTATTCCAAGGAAATGCCGATCGAGCGTTATTTCCGCGACGCCAAGATCACTGAAATCTACGAGGGGACCAGCGAGATCCAGCGCCTGGTGATCGCCCGCAACGAAACCGGCCTGCGCTGAGCAGGCGCGGCACACCATCCAAGTCAGGCTGCATTCGCGCGGCCACCGTCCCCACGAGGCAGTGCAATTGATGAAGACGAAGATCGAGACCAGGACCGGTAGCGACGACGTTCCCCAACCGATCATGGCAGCGCTTGCAAAGCGCCTGCCGAAGACGCGGCTGTCGCAAGGCCAGGCATTCGTGAGCGTGTTTTACCGCCGCATGGATGCCGATGAATATGCGCAACACGGACCGACCGGCTGGGCCGCGCTGGCCGCGGACATCCTGGACTTCGCGTCCGCGCGCAAGCCAGGCAAGCCTTTGGTGCGGTTGTTCAATCCCACCATGCAGGACCATGGCTGGGAATCGCCGCATACCACCGTACAGATCGTCAATGACGACATGCCGTTCCTGGTCGACTCGGTGACGATGGCGCTGGCCGAACTCGGTATCGGCGTACACGTGCTTGGGCATCCGGTGATCGCCATCAAACGTGACAAGGCCGGCAAGCTTGTGGGCGTGGGCAGTGGTGCGCAGGAATCGTTCATCCATCTCGAAATCGATCGCCAGCCACAACGGGGCATGGCGTCGATCAAGGCGAAGCTGGTCGAGGTCCTGGCGGACGTGCGTTCGATCGTGGTGGATTGGGAACCCATGCACCAGAAGATGCTGGAGGTCGCGGACCAGATCGTCGACCGGCCGATGCCGGTCTCCGAGCA
>JBKJOY010000259.1:0-2986 GCA_046595415.1 Thermomonas sp. | reverse complement strand
GGTTTACTCCACGTTTTTCCGCCCAAGCTCCGCACGGAGCGTACCGAGCAGGCCATGGCCGACCCGCGTCTGCAATCCCTTGCCTCCACATTGCCCGCGCTGCGACTGAAGACCGAGCTGGCCGATCTGGAGCACTACGGCCGCGATTGGACCCGGCGTTGGACACCTGCGCCACTGGCGATCGCCTTGCCCGCCAGTGTCGAAGAGGTGCAAGCCATCGTGCGCTGGGCCAATGCGAACGCTGTCGCCATCGTCCCTTCCGGTGGGCGCACAGGTCTGTCCGGAGGCGCGGTCGCGGCCAATGGCGAGCTTGTCGTCAGCCTGGAACGCATGAACAAGGTGTTGGGATTCGATCCGGTGGATCGCACGCTGACGGTGGATGCCGGGATCCCGCTGCAGCGCGTGCAGGAAGCGGCGCGTGAACACGGGTTGCAGTATCCGGTGGATTTCGCCGCGCGCGGTTCGTGCAGCATCGGCGGCAACATCGCCACCAATGCCGGAGGCGTGCGCGTCGTGCGCTATGGCAATACCCGCGAATGGATCGCCAGCCTGAAGCTGGTGAGCGGCAGCGGTGACCTGTTGGAGCTTGGGCGCAGCCTGGTCAAGAACTCGAGTGGTTACGACTTGCGGCACCTGATGATCGCCTCGGAAGGCACCCTGGGCATCGTGGTGGAAGCGACACTCAGGCTCGCCGATCCGCCACCACCGACCAATGTGATGTTGCTGGCGCTACCGTCTTTCGATGCGCTGATGCAGGTGTTCGCGGCGTTCCGCCAGCGGCTGCAGTTGCAAGCGTTCGAATTCCTGACAGATCGCGCGCTGGCGCACGTACTGGCGCATGGCGGACAACCGCCATTTACCGAGGTGCATCCCTTCTACGTGGTCACCGAATTCGCCAATGACGAGGCCAGTGAAGCCGAGGCGCTTGCGGCATTCGAAGCTTGTCTGGAGCAGGGGCTGGTCGCTGATGGCGTCATCAGCCAGAGCGATTCACAGGCGGCGCAGCTGTGGCAGCTGCGTGAAGGAATCACCGAAAGCCTGGCCCGCTACGTCCCCTACAAGAACGATGTCTCTGTGCGGATCTCGGCGATGCCTGCGTTCCTGGCGCAGACGCAGGAATTGCTGGCCAGCGAGTACCCCCATTTCGAAGTGGTCTGGTTCGGGCACATTGGCGACGGCAACCTGCACATCAACATCCTCAAGCCGGATGACATGGCGCAGGAAGCATTCGTGGCGGATTGCGAGCGGGTGACCAAGCTGCTCGCACAGGTGCTGAAGGCGCATGGCGGCAGCATCTCGGCCGAGCACGGCATCGGGCTGGTCAAGAAACCCTACCTGTCGAGCACCCGCAGCGAAGCGGAAATCGCGGTCATGCGCGGCATCAAGGCAGTGCTGGATCCGAATGGCATCATGAATCCAGGCAAGCTGTTCGACTGACCAAGCCTCAGCTGCCGGCGAGCCGTGAGTCGAGCCGCGCACGGATGGCAGGCCATTCCGCTGCAATGATCGAATAGGTGAACGTGTCACGAAGCGAGCCGTCCTTTTGGCGCTTGTGAGCGCGAAGGATGCCATCGCGATGCGCGCCCAATCGTTCGATGGCCGCTTGTGAGCGCAGGTTCTGGTGGCTGGTGTGGAAAAACACCGATTGCACGCCCAACGTGTCGAAGGCATGCCCCAGCAGCAGTCGTTTGTTCGCGGTATTCACGTGCGTGCGCCACACGGATGCTGCGTGGAAGGTGTAACCGATGGCCAGTGTCGGTACCGCGAGATCGATGTCGTAGTAGCGCGTGGTGCCGACGATGCGTCCGTGGTCCACGACGACGAATGGCAACTCGCGTCCGGCATCCGCCATCGCGAGCGCGTGGTCGACCCACGCGGCGATGCCATCCGGCCTGGGCACGTTGACGTAATTCAACCCGCCCACATCGCCATCGGCGACCGCGTCCTGCAGCGCGGGCACATGCTGCCGCGCAAGCGGCTCAAGACTGACGCCCCAGCCGGATAGCGCGACCGGGGCGAGGCTGCTCACTCCGCTCGACCGCCGAATTCGCCGGTGGCGGTGCTGACCCAGACCTTTTCGCCGTTGCTGATGTATTCCGGCACCTGGATTTCAATCCCGGTGGACAGCTTGGCCGGCTTCGGTCGCTTGGTCGCGGTGCCGCCCTTGAGCTCGGGTGGCGTCTCGATGACGACCATCGCCACGCTGGAGGGTAGCTGCAGGCCGACCGGCAAGTCGTCGATGATCTGCACATAGCAGCCAGTGAGTTCATCGACGATATAACCCGCTGCGTCACCGATCACGTCGGCATCGAGCGTGTAGGGCGTGTAGTCCTCATCGTCGAGGAACACGAACGCTTCACCATCGCGATAGGAATATGTCGCCTGCCGGCGCGACAGCTCGACCTCTTTCAGGTCGTCGTCACCGCCGAGGCTGAGATCGAATTTCACCCCGCCTGGAACGCTGTACATGATGAAGCGGAACTTGACGTTGCCGCCACGTCCCTGCGGTGAACTGCGTTCGATGTCGCGGATCTGGTAAACGGTGCCGTTGTGTTCGACCACGTTGCCTTTCTTGATGTCGTAAGCCTTCATGGGGATCGCCGGTTGGAGTCGAGGTTGCGGAAAATGCGTTCGTTGATGGCCCAGGTCAGCCCGCCCCATGCCAAGCCGCCGACGCTGCACAGCAAGGCAGCGACGCACAGAAGCAGGACGAAGCGCGGATGCTGCGGGCCGAATTTCACCCAGACCATGATCACCGACAGCGCGAACAGCACGCCGCCCCAGAACAGCAGGCCGCGCACCAGGATGAAATGGGCCATGCCGTTTGCACGGATGGCCGGCCAACGCCGTTCGATCCACGTGCTGGTGGGCTTGCCGTAATCGAACGGCGTTGGCCGGCCATCCGTGCAAAGGGCATGGCCCATTTCATCCTGGTGCGCGGCCTGCTGTTCTGGGGCGGCGTGATGTTTGCGCTGTCGGTGATCAT
>JBKJOY010000389.1:0-7269 GCA_046595415.1 Thermomonas sp. | reverse complement strand
CGGAAGCCTCATATTCGACCGAAGGCGTAATCTGGCGACGGGCGGCAGTTCCCGTTGCGAATGGATCTGGGTGATCATGCCGATATGTCACTTGAGTCCCTCGGACGTACGATAAAGAGCCCGCTGCCGATGCTGTGGCAGCCGGTGTCGGTGATGTGGGTGATCCTGACCACTGAAGCATTGTCAGTCATGCTGGCGCTCGCGCCCGGAGTGAGCGCCAACCGATGGATCTACTTCGGGCTGTGTTCATTAGTGTTGCAATGGATCTCGCCTTTGACACTCGGAGCCACCTACTTGCTCCGTGGCCCGCTGACTCGCCTTCCCTTGGTACATATGACGTGGTCGGTGGTGGGGCTGCTGTTGCTGTCCACCAGCCTGGTTGGCTGCCTTGCCTGGCTCTTGCTGCCCCCTTCCCTACTGTCGCCCATTGAGGATGGCTGGATGGCCTGGCTGCGGATTCTCGGCCTTGTATTGGTTGCAGGGATTCTTGGCGCCCTGGCTTTCCAGAACCACTGGAACTCGCGACTTGTTGCCTTGCGCGCACAACAAGCGGAACTGGAGGCGCTCCGCGCCCGGGTGAATCCGCACTTCCTTTTCAACACGCTCAATACGGCTACCGCATTGGTCCACAAACAGCCGGGGCAGGCCGAGCAGGTCCTGCTCGATCTGTCGGATCTATTCAGGGCCGCTTTGTCAGGGAACGAGGAAAGCAGCCTGCAACAGGAGATACTGCTGACTCGGCGCTACCTCGAGATAGAAGCGCTGCGGCTCGGTGAGCGGCTTGACGTGACCTGGGTACTTCCGAAGTCCATGCCCCAGGTAAACGTGCCGACGCTCGCACTCCAGGCGTTGGCCGAGAACGCCATCCATCACGGCGTCGAGACACAGCAGGGCATCGGGCGGGTGTTGATCGAAGTGGTGCTGGAGACGCGCACCACCACCCTGCGTGTCAGCAATTCGTTGGCAGGCGATTTCCACTCCACGCCGCGCCATCAGGTTGGGCTGGCCGCTGGCCGGGCCCGCATCGAAGCGATGACCGCTGGGCTGGGAGAGCTTCGCACCCATCAGGAACCGGGACGATTTGTCGCCGAGATCATCCTGCCGCGCTAGTCAGCTGCACCGCACCCCAGCGTCAAGCCACCACGCGGTAGCACGGCCTGTAGTCCCCGCTGATCTTCATTCGCCGCTGCTCGACGAAGGCGAGCAACAGCGCGTCAAGCGCCTGCATGATGTCGGTGTCGCCATGGATCTCGAACGGACCGAACTCCTCGATCCGGCGCATGCCGTCTTCCTTGACGTTGCCGGCCACGATGCCAGAAAACGCGCGGCGCAGGTCAGCAGCGAGCTCGAATGGCTTGCGCCCATGGTGCAGGTCGAGTGCGGCCATCGCTGCGTGGCTCGGCACGAACGGTGATTGCAGGTCGAGCGGGATATGCATCGACCAGTTGAAGAAGAACGAATCCTTCTGCGCGATGCGCTGGTCGCGCACATTGCGGATGCCGGCGTGCATGTGGCGCGCGACCGTGACCGGATCCGACACCACGATTTCATACAGATTCGCCGCCGCTTCGCCCAGGGTCAGGCGTATGAAGCGATCGATCTGCTCGAAGTAAGGCGCTGAACCTGCCGGTCCGGTCAGGATCACCGGGAAATGCCGGCCAGCGTTTTCCGGGCGCAGCAGGATGCCGAGTAAATACAGAATTTCCTCGGCGGTGCCGACACCACCGGGGAAGACAATAATGCCGTGGGCCATGCGGACGAACGCCTCCAGGCGCTTCTCGATGTCCGGCATGATCACCAGGTGGTTGACGATCGGGTTCGGCGATTCCGCCGCAATGATCCCCGGTTCGGTGATGCCGATGTAACGACTATTGCGCCTGCGCTGCTTGGCATGGGCAATGGTGGCGCCTTTCATCGGCCCCTTCATCGCACCCGGCCCGCAACCGGTGCAGATGTCCATCCCGCGCAGGCCAAGCTCGTAGCCGACCTGTTTGGTGTAGACGTATTCCTCGCGACCGATCGAATGGCCACCCCAGCACACGACCAGGTTGGGATCCGTCGGGTGCAGCACGCGTGCGTTGCGCAGCAAACGGAACACGATGTCGGTGATGCCGGCGCTGGTGTGCAGTTCGGCCTCGAATTCGGGACCGAATTCGATCGCGGTGTAGGCCAGGTCACGCACGACCGCGAACAGGAGTTCGGCGACACCGCGGATGATGTGGCCATCGACAAAGGCCATCGCCGGCGCACCGCGCAGTTCCAGGCGCATGCCGCGATCCTGCTGCATTACCTCGATATCGAAATTGGGGTAAAGCTCTTGCGCAGCGCGCGGGTCGTCGGATGCGCTGCCACTGGTCAACACGGCCAGCGCGCAACGGCGCAACAGGTCATGCATGCCGCTGGAGACATCGCGCAGGCGGGCGACTTCTTCGCGGGACAGGACATCGAGCCCACCCTTCGGGTAGATGTGCGCGTCGACAGTGGGAAGGACGGGTGCAGGTACGGCTGCAGGCTGCAGCGAAGCGGGGTCATTATTCATAGACCGCGCAGTCTACGCCCGCATAGATGCTTTCCGGTACGCACACGCAAAAAAACGGCCGGGTTGCCCCGGCCGTTTGCTTGATCACGCCCTGGTCTTTCGATCAGAACTTGTACTTGAAGCCTACCTGCACCGACCACTGCGAGATGCCCTGGTCGAAGCCATCGCTATCACCATTGGCAATCGTTGGGGCGTCGGCGGACCTGTAGTTGTAGACATACTTGCCTTGGTAGATGCCCAGCAAGGAGGCGACGCGGCTATCAGCGAAGAAGCCGTAGTCGTAGATGTTGCCCCACTTCTTGTTGACCAAGTTGCCGATGTTTTGCACGTCGACCCAGATCTCGGATTTATGACCCTTGAAGAAGCCCGGCAGCTCTTGGCTGACGCGCATGTCAAAGGTATTCACCCAGCCCGCGCGGAACCCATTGGCGGGCGCAACTGAGCCGGCAATCCTCGAGAGATCCTTGTTGCCGGACAGGTATGTGAAGAATGCCTGCTCCATCGCCGCATCCGCGGTGAAGACGCCCGCACTCGTCAGCGTGCCGAACAGCACGTCACCCGGGCCCTTTGGCACGTAAAACAGGTCGTTCACGCTACGACCGTCACCGTTGGCGTCGTTCACGAACAGGTAGCTGAACGGACGACCGCTGCGGCCCTCGTAAACAAAGCCGACCTTGGTCTCATAGCCAGCGAAGAACTCATGCTTCCAGTTCAGGTTGCCGCTGAAGCGGTCTTTGATCTGGTAACGGGCCGTGGTTGCGAGATCGCTGTTGGCGTCCTTCGCATACTGGAAATTCCAACCGGAACTCGCCGTGGAGCTGGTGAGCGGGCCGACTTCCGTCGCATGGGTATAGGTGTAGCCGACATTCCACGACCAATCACTCGCATTGCTCACTGGTTTCGACAGGCTCAACGTCAACTGCTGCGATTGACCCTGATCGGTGTTCTCGATCAGGTAAACGTTGTTGTAAGCCGCGTTGCGACCGAAACGTGCATCTGCCGAAGCCCACGCCTTGCCGGTTTTGGCCGGGTTGTAATAGATCGCACGACCATCCGGACCGAAGAAGGCCGGCGTCGGACCAGCGCCTGGAACCGGATTTGGACCAATGTTCAGGGCCTGGTAGTAGAGCGCGTGGTTGACGCGAGCCACCAAGGCCTCGATTGAAAAGACCGTGCCCCACACGCCGGTTTCGGTTTCGAAGCCCAGGTTGGCCTTCCAGATGGACGGCAACTTGAAATCGTTGCCGACGAAGTTGACGTTCTGTGTACTGCCGACGCCAGCAGCCGGAACCGGCTGGGTGTCCTTGTTCGGACTGAACGGCAGCGCCGGGTTATAGGAGTTGTAGTTGTACGACGCGAAGTTGAAGCCGGTGGTATTGAAGCTGTTGCCGATCCACACCTGCGGCGCGTCGCCCTGGAACAAACCAACGCCACCACGCAGCTGCATCTGGCGAGGGCTATCGAAGGTGTAATTGAAACCGAACCGCGGCTGGATCAGGAACCCGCTACCGAACACTTTGCTGTTGTCATGGCCGAAGTAGGTCGAAGCCGCTGCGTTGTACGCCGGGTTGGGACTGACGTCAGGACGATCGGCACGCACACCATAGGTCAAGGTCAGGTTGCTGTTGACATACCAGGCGTCCTGCACGAACAGACCGAGGTTGGTGCTGCTGTAATCAACCGCGATCGAGCCCGGCGTGGTTTCCTTGCTCAGGTTGTACGAGCTGTACTTGCCGATGTTGAAATTGTTGAGGCCGAAGAACGTGTAGGTTCCCCACGAGTTGGCACCGAAGTAGTTGTATATCTGGTTATCTGCGTATTCAGCACCAAATTTGACGTCATGGTTGCCCACGGTCAGGGTGCCCGCGCCGTAGTAATTATAGGTCTTGGTCCGGAGGACATTATTCTGACTATTGGCTTCGGTACCCAGGAACAGCGAGTCGCCGGAAGGCGCTGCTTCGGTACCACCGAAGAAGATGCGAATGCTCGGTGCATTCGTATCGACGACACGGACGGCGGAATAGTCGCGGAAGGAGGCCTTGAACTCCGTGGAGAAGTTCTCGGTCCAGTCACTGAACACCTGGGCGACGTAACTTTCGACCGTCTTTTCCTGCTGGAACCAGTACGAACTCAGTGATACCGACGAAGCGGCCATGCCTTGCACGCGCAGCTTGCTCTGGACCAAGTTGCTGTAACGGAAGCTGGCGCGATGGTTGTCGTTGATGTTCCAGTCGAGCTTGAGTGCGTACTCTTCCAGGTCGGTGTTGCCATTGCTTTCCAGACTACCGGCATCGAACCCGTACTTGCCGCTCGCGATGCTCTGCGCGCGTGCAACATCGCCCGCATCGACCAGGGTGTCGGCAGGATTGACGGGATTGGCAGCGCCCAGCTTGTAGAGGGCGGTGGTCGTAAGGTCAGTACCCGGTGCGGACTGCTCAAATTTCTCGTAGTTGGCAAAGAAGAACAACCGGTCCTTGATGAGCGGACCACCCAGAGTGAAGCCGTAGGTCTGTTCCTTGTCGAAACCGGCGAATTTCTTGCCGGCAGGATTCTTGCCGAACCAATCACCGTCACGGTACTTGCCATACAGCGAACCATGGAACTGGTTGGTACCGGACTTGGTGACCGCATTGACGTTCGCACCGGCGGCACCAGCGATGGTGACATCGTAGTTCGACAAGCTGATATCGATGGCTTCGATCGCTTCGATCGACACCGGCTGCCGGCGCGTGGTCATGTTGTTGCCTTCAAGACCGAAGGTGTCGCTGGCGGACACACCATCGACACTGATGGAGTTGAAGCGCGGGTTTTGGCCACCGGCGGAAATCACACCCGAGGCGCGATCCACGAAGGCAACGCGCGGGTCAAGCCGCATGAAGTCCTGGATGTTGCCGCCGATCGACGGCAGCGCTTCGATCGTCTTGCGATCAACACTGGTGCCAGAACCCATCTTGTTGGCGCTGAACACGCTGCCGCTGGCGCTGGCAATCGCCTGCACGCTGCCAAGCGTCGTCACGTCGTTGTTCAACTTGGCATCAACCGTGTTGTTTTGGCTGAGGCTCAAATAGATGTTTTCTTCGGTATCACTGCCGGCACCAGCCTTGTTCACCGTAATGGTGTACGGACCGCCGACGCGCAAGCCACGGGCATTGTATCGACCGCTCGCGTCAGTGGTGATGCGGCTGACCGTGCCCGATTCGATGTGGGTAATGGTCACCTCTGCGCCAGCCACGGGCTGGCCATCAGCTCCCATGACCTGGCCACCGACACCGGCGGAGGTGCTCTGCGCGAAAGCGGGGGCCGCGGCGAGCGCGACGAGTAAGCCCAGCGACAGCTTCGAGAGCCGGACGCGGTTCGGATGAGTCATGTTGGTAACCTCAGTGATCAATTGAATTAATGGCCGACGTATCGACGACAAAGGCCGACATAGCCGTCGTACGACGGGAGTCGGCAATTTCTGGAGAAGCCCCGACCCATACGAAGCCGCATGGATTCACCAAAGTTTAACACGGTAGTTTCGGGAGATGACGCCACGATGACAGAGCCGCGACGCCCGTCACGGGCTGGTTTCCGCCTCGCTACCAGCTAGACGTATTCAGCTTGCGATGCGAAGGAAGCTGGCGATCCCGTCCATCAGCATTTGCACTGAAATGGCCACGATCACCATGCCCATCAGACGCTCGATCGCGGTCAATACCCGCGTCCCGAGCCAGCGCTCGAGATAGGTCGCGGAAAAAAGGATTGTGGCAGTGATGGCCCAGGCAATCACCAAGGCCAGCATCCAGTCACCCATCCGGCCCGGTTCCTGGCTGCCCAGCAGCATGACCGAAGCCATCCCGGAGGGACCGGCGATCATCGGGATGGCCAGCGGCACGATGAAAGGCTCGCCCTCCGGCACATCTCCCATCACCCCATGTGGCGACGGGAAGATCATCCGCAGCCCGATCAGGAACAGGATGATGCCGCCGGCAATCGACACCGACTCCTGACGCAGGTGCATCAGGTTCAGCGCGTACTGGCCACCCCACAGGAACAGCATCAGCACAACCAGCGCAATCAGCAGTTCGCGGACGATCACGACTCGCTGGCGCGCGGGTGGCAAGTCCTTCATCAGCCCCAGGAACACCGGGATGTTGCCCAGTGGATCCAGGATCAGGAACAACAGCAATGCGGCGGACGCGATCGTCATGGGTGCAGGATCCAGATCATGGCATCAGGGCCTTTCCTCACAGCCGAGCCTTAGCATCCACGATACGGCCACGCTGGCTTGCCCCTGCGGCGGACAGCAGTTCCACGCATGCGGCTGCATAGTCGCTGGCCGGCCTTGCCTTGGCGTCGGTGTTCGGCTGGAAGGCACGCGCGCGCAACAACGTGCGCATCGGCCCCGGCTGCAAGCCGGAGATCCGTGGGCCGTGCTCGCCGAGCTCAGCCTGGAGCATGCTGACCAAGCCGGCCTGCGCTTGCTGGGCCAACCCATACCCACCCCAGAAAGCCCCCACACTGCTGGACGGATCATCCAAGGTGAATACCACGACGCCGGCATCCGACCTGGCCAGCAATGGCAGGCACGCCTGGGTCAACCACCAGCGAGCGGTGAGGTCGACATGAATTGCGCGGGCGAAGTCGGCCGGGTCCGTATGCAACAGCGGAGTCAGGCCTTTGAACTCGGCCGCGCAGTGCAACACGCCGTCGAGACGCCCGAGGTCCGCCTCGATGCGCTGCACCATGTC
>JBKJOY010000260.1:0-5898 GCA_046595415.1 Thermomonas sp. | reverse complement strand
GATCCCAATAGCGGGTGCCCAGTACGCAGCCATGGCCCAGGCGATTGGAATTTCGACCAAGCCTGGTTTGCGCATCTCGGCCGATGTCCTGCCAGGTGCCCAAGCATCCGCTTGCCTGAACCGGTGCGCCCACCACGGCGGAGACCACCTGCGCGAGTGAGACCTCGCCATGTGGTCGTTGCGCGATCAGTCCGCTGAAATAGGTCAGTGCTGCACTGGGCAAGGGTTTGCGTGCCGCTACGCCGCTGCGCTTAGCTGGATGCAGCTGCGCTTGCAGTGCGGGTGTACCCAACCCGACGATGTGTTCGAGGTAACGGAACACCGAATTGTGGAAGCCGAACTGGCGGCCGATCTCCGGGCGATGCTTGGCCCATGCCAGCCAGAACAGCGCAACCAGACGGTGGTTGAACAGATCCAGGAACTCCTGCGCGCTGCGATCGCGCTTGACCTGATGGCGAGCGATCAACAGCTCGGTGTAGGTGCGTGGCAGCACGCCGGACGGTCCGGTCAGTCCCAGGAAATTCACGCAGACGCGCGTGGTGGCATCGGTGCGGGTAACCGATTGCAGCTCCGATGGCGGGAACGAAAGCGACGCCGGGGTAGTGAAGCGCAGCGGACCCGGACGCGTGCCGGTGCCGCGCCCATCGAAGCCGCTGTCGCCGTACATCAAGCGCACAGCCTGGAAAAAGCCGAACCGGCCGGGATCATGCAGCAAGCGCTCGATCGCGGGCGACATGGGGTCGCCGGCAGGGATGTGCATGGCGGCGCCCTGGTCGGGTGGCGGAGTTGGGTCTGGCATGTCCTGGCTCATCATTCGTGGCTCAGATGAGCGGCTGCGCACCGCTGCGCGGCGGGAATTGGGTCATCCAGCCTTCGCGCTGCTGGGTGCGCACGCTCAGCCGCGTATAGGAATTGGCGGTGCAATACAGGCCGAAGAAATGATCCAGCACGCATGACATCAGGTAGACGCCGGACCCCACGTACTGGTTTTCGTCGAATTCCAGTTCGATCTCCGTGCCGCGCACAAAGGCCTGGCGCGGCGCCTGGCCGATACGCGTGGTCGACGGACCACCGGTGACATTGGTGATTCCCGCGATCTGCTTGCGCACGGTGACCGAGTCCGCGAAGTTGTACAGGCTCAGGATCTCCAGCAGCGCCTCGCGGCCACCGTCGACGATCGACAGATGGTTGAGCGACAGGTGCGAGATCAGCCGCCATTGGTTGGCCATGCGCATCGGCGCGCGCCAGGTCGAGCTGGGCTTCTTCAACAAATGGGCGCTGGCGATCACGCCACCTTGCTCCAGTTGCAACTGGCTCTCGGAGCCGCCAAACGGCAGCGCAGAGGGCAGGTCGCGGTTGGTGCACGTCAGGCTCAGCGACAAGGTATCCACCACGGGCGCACGCGGATTCA
Source organism: Thermomonas sp. (assembly GCA_046595415.1). Classification (GTDB taxonomy): domain Bacteria; phylum Pseudomonadota; class Gammaproteobacteria; order Xanthomonadales; family Xanthomonadaceae; genus Thermomonas. Next base: position 4,487 of record JBKJOY010000260.1, on the reverse strand, counting down.
TGTCGCGATCCACCAGACTGATCATCACGTCGGTGCCCTCGTCATTCGGAAGCAAGGACGGGCGCCTCTGCAGGTACCAGTAATGCCCGCTCCCGTCGTCATGCAGGCCATGCTGCACGGAGTAAGCTGGGTGGAATTCGACCACGTCGTGGCTGGTCGGGTTGCGGCTGAACTTGCGGACCCAATCGACCGAGTAAACCTCCAGTCCCAGCGGACGGCGCACGTCCGGCACGATCTGGTACTCGTGGCGTTCCTGCGAGACCCGGATCGGCTCGCCCTGCTGCTTGAACAGGTTGACGATCGGTGTGCAGAACAATTTGAAGCTGTCGATCGAGACGGTTTGTTCCAGCCGCTGCAAACGTTCCGGTCGGCCAAAGGCGCCAAGCTCGATGGTGATCTCGGCCGCCCGTTCGAAGCGCGAAAAATCCAGGCCAGCAAGATCGACGAACAGGAATTTTTCCGGCAACACGAAGAATTCCTGGATCAGCCTGTAGCCCAGGAAAGAGCGCGGGTCATACTCGAGCAGGGCATCGTCATCGCGGAAACCAACCGGTTGCAGCGCGGACGCAGGCAGGCGTAGCGGTGGTACCTGCGGCGCATCATCCGGCGCGCGCAAGGTTATCCCGGCGACCGAGTTCAGCAGGATCTCGTGCAGTGCATGCACCAGCGGGCTTTCACCATCCAAGTACAGGCGCAGGTGCTCGATCGGCAGCTTCGACAATTCCGTCTGGCCAGTGGCTTCGATGCGGATGCGCAGCGTCGCAACGGTTTCTTTCTGGGTAACGGCGAACGCGGAGCGCTCGGCGGCTTCCAGGCGTGCATCGGCAATCTTGATCGGCCAGACCTCGACCGGATAGCCGGTGCGATAGCGCACGGGCAAACCCTGCACCGGCCGGCTCAGCAATTCGCTGTGCCGCGGCAGTTCCTGCATGGTGCTGATCTCGGCACCTGGCGCCAACTGCAGCTGGGCGATCGACATCGACGGGACCGGCCGCAGGAAATGCGGATAGAGCACCGACAGCATGGCCTCGGTGATCTGCGGGAACTCGTCATCCAGTTTCTTGTGGATGCGCGAGGTCAGGAACGCGAAGGACTCGATGATGCGTTCGACGTGCGGGTCTTCGCAGACCTCGCCTTCCATTTGCAGGCGCGAGGCGATCTTCGGGTACTTGGAAGCAAACTCCTTCGACAGGCGCCGAAGGTAGGTCAGTTCGTTCTCGTAGTACGGCAGTAGATCTTCGAGCATGGCGATCCCGCGCGTCGCCGGGTGGCGCGGCATGCGCACCCGATATCAGCACAGGCTAGATAGCCATCGGCGATGCGGCCATTCGCCGGAAGGCGTATGCCCTCTGGATTCGCGTCGCTCGGGAGCTGAGGAGGTGGCCATCCATGGCCACCCTTGCTACTCAGGTAAAGACTTACTCAGGCAATGACTCAATCTTCGACGCAGAACTCGTCGTCCGGCACGGCGCAGTCGCGCAGGGCAGCAGGCGCGACACCGCGGGTCTTGATGCCGCTGGCGGCAGCGCTGCCCGCAACGGATTTCGGCAACAGCAGCCACATCTGCACCGGCTGGTTGGTCGCCAGGGCCATCTTGCCGGCCTTGTCGCCGAAGCCCCAGAAGAAGTCGCCGCGCACACTGCCGCGGATCGCACCACCGGTATCCTGCGCGAACACGAGGCGTTGCATCGGTCCCTTGCCACCCGGTTGCTGGCCGTTGATGAACACCGGCGCACCCAGCGGCGTGGCGCGCGGATCCACCGCCATTGAGCGTCCCGGGCTGAGGGGCACGCCCAGCGCACCAATCGGGCCTTCCGGACCATCGCCGATACGGCGGAAGAAGACGTAGCTAGGATCAGGGATGCCGGTCTTCGGCACCGCGATGCCGCCGCCCACCGCCTGGCCTGCGGCTTTGCCGGTGCCGTCACCTTCGTACTGGGACATATCCATGTGCGCACCAGCCGTCGAGCCGGATGCCTTGGGCTTGCCGGCGGGCTTGGCGGTTGGCTGCGCTACCGCGGCGGCGACCTCCTCATCCGGCGGCGCATAGGTGCTGTCATCAGCCACCGGCGCAGTGAGCAGGGCCGTGATCATGGCCTCGACTTCGGCGGATTCGATATGGATATTCTCAGCGCCAGCATCCGATGCTGGCCGGCTGCTGCTTGCGACCGGACGCGACGGACGCTTTGCGGATTTCCTGCCGCTGCTCGCTGGCCGCGATGACGATGGCGATGTCGATGTCGAAGCTGAGGCGGATCCTGATCCAGTGCCGCCGCCCGACAGCGCCGCCACGATGCGTGCGACTTCGTCATCGACCCCGCCGCTGCTGCCCGGCTTGCGGACGCCGCGCGTGCCGCCCGGAATTTCAATGGTCAGCGGTTCGGACAGGGCGCGCGCCTTGATCGCCAACAACATGGCGTCGGAATCGCCGCGGGTTGCATTGGGCATGAACGGGAAGCCGTTTTGCTCGGCATAGGCCAACCTGATCAGGCCGCCATCCTTGAGCTGGATCTTGCCCGAGCCTTGGATCTGCATCGAATACAACTTGAACGGATCCGCGACCCAGGCCAGCACGGGTGCATCGATGCCGCCGGCGTCGATTTCCTGGCGGTTGTAGTAGGGGCGGATGGTATTGCCGATGACTCTTACCCGGTAGCGCTTGTCGCGGTTGTTGGGGCTGACCCCGGCAAGGTCGATCTTGTACTCGCGTGCACCGGAGTCGCCTGCATCTGCGCCCACCAGCTTGCCCTGCGATGCTTTCATCCAACGGCTTGATTGGCCGGCGACGGTGCGCGAATCCACCATCAACATGTCATTTGGAATGCCGTAGATCGGATACCGGTAAGCGCCCTGGCGTTGCAGCGAGCCGGAGATCAGCGGCTCGAAGTAGCCGGTCAGTTTGCCGGTGGCGCTCCGGGTCGATGTCAGCATCTGGTAGGCGTAGAACTCGTCATGCATGAACTGCTGCAGCGCGGCGTCGGTCTTCGGCAGCTTGGACAAGCGGCTGCAGATCGGCGCCCATGCCGAGCGACGTTTCATGGCATTGCAGTTGCGCGCGAACCCGGCAGCGGTTTCCTCGAAGCTCTCGTTTTCCCAGCCCGGGATCTCATCGAACAGCACGGGCACGTAGGCTGCCGTTTTGGTCGCAAACGCAGGGCCCAAGGCTGGATTGACCGGCGCCGGCGGCGTGTCAGGCGCGCTTTGCGCAGCGGCAAGGCTGGTGATGGCGATGCCGAGTGCCAGCAGTGGCAGGCGCAGGCGGCTTTTGATGGGAACAACCTTGATCGGAACAACCTTGATCGGGGCGACACGGTTCATGGCTTGCATCTCCACGGCCTCGGAACCGGGCCGCGCGAATGACATCAGGCTGCGCCGGCACCTGATTCTCGACAATACGGCGTACGCACTATGGCCCGCGGTCGGCCCCGTGCTGCCTTGCCTAGGCGCTTTGGTTCAACGCTGTTTGGATGAGGACTGCTGGTGACCTCAGAGCCCCTGCAGCTTGCGTGACGCCACGACGGCCTCGACTCGATTGCGCACGTTGAGTGCGCGGAAGATCGCGGCCAGGTGGATTTTCACCGTGCCTTCGCTGATGCCGAGGTCGCGCGCGATCAATTTGTTCGGCTTGCCTTGCGACAGAAGGCGCATCACGTCGATCTGGCGTTCGGTGAGCAAGGTACGCAAGCCATCCAGTGAGCGCGCGGAATCGAACCCCTGCGGCGCGGCGGCATTGGCATCGGAAGGTTGCCAGCCCTGCGCTTGTGCGTTGGCCAGCAGCAGCGGGGGAATGTAGATGCCACCGGCCAGCACCAGTCGGATCGCCGACAGCATCACGTCAGGCGAATAGGCCTTGGGGATGAAGCCGAGCACGCCCAGTTCGATCAGCGCGCGCATGAGTTCGGGATCTTCCGAGCCCGACAGCACGATCACCGGCAGCGAAGGTGCCTGCGCGCGCAGTTTGGCTATGTGCTGATGTCCCTGCGTGCCGGGCATGGCGATGTCGACGAGGGCCAGGTCCAGCTGGTCGGCATGCTCCGCGACGGCGCGCTCCAGCTCGTCGATGTTCATCGCCACCACGGCCTCGACGGTGGGATCAAGCTCCGCGAGCTTGATCTTGACCCCTTCGATGATCAAGCGGTGGTCGTCTGCGATCAGCACCTTCATGCACGAATTCCCCTGCGCGTAACGTTGCGGACGCAACCGCGCTCAATGGCATAGACGATATTCCGCATTGATTGCGGCCAGCAATGGCTAAGCGCCGTTCCTATGGCATAGCTCTGACGACATATGGTTGCAGGTGGTATGCACGTCGAAGAATGAACGATATCCGCGCCTGCCGGCGCAGCCCATGTGAGTGTCGAAGAGCTCCTATGAACCGGGCAGCACGCCAGCGCGCAATCCTGACACGCACACGCCATCGCCTGCGGCGGCAAGGGCGGGCCTTGCTCGCGGTCGCGCTGCTTGTGCTGATGGCTTCGGCGAGTGCG
>JBKJOY010000368.1:0-2682 GCA_046595415.1 Thermomonas sp. | reverse complement strand
CTCGCCAACCACGTCGATGTCCGCCTCATCGCTGAGGAATTGCATGAGGCGCCGTCGCGCCGGCACCTCGTCGTCGACGAGCAGCACGCGGATTGGCGTGCTCATGCGCCTTGCGTCATCGGCATTGGCATCGACAAAGGCAGGCGTACACGCGCGAGGGTCCCCTCCGCCAGCCTTAGCAGGTCGAGCGCGTGGTGCGTGCCATACAGCGTCTCCAAGCGCGCGCGGATGTTGCGCATGCCGATACCAAGACCGGGTTGCGCTGACGAATGCCCCGCACCATCGTCCTGGACTTCCAGGAGCATGTCGCTGCCTTGCGCATAGGCACGGATGACCACGGTGCCGCCGGCGGCGCACGGCGAAATTCCGTGCTTGATCGCATTTTCGACCAGCGGCTGCAGCAGGAATGGAGGCACGTCCAGTTCCGAAAGTCGCGGGTCGATTTCCCAGCGGATGTGCAGGCGATGCTCGAAGCGCAGTTTTTCGATGTCGAGATAGGCCTGCAGGTAAGCCATTTCCTGGCTCAGGCAAACGAGTTGGGTACCAAATTTCTGCAGTGAAAGCCGCAGCAGGTCGCCAAGCCGATTGAGCATGCGATCGGCCGTCGGAACGTCGTAGTGCATCAGCGAGGAGATCGCATGCAGCGTGTTGAACAAAAAATGCGGCTGCAATTGCGAACGCAGCGATTGAAGTTGTGCCTGCACCAGCTCGGCTTCCAATTGCACCCCACGCACGGCGCGTTGCACTGACACCGCATGTGCGTCCAGCCCTTGCACCACCGCCACCAGCAGGATGTAAGTCAGCAGCCCGAGGTGGAAGCAGGTCTGGAAGGCAAGCACGAACAGTGACCGCAGGCTGGGCGCCAGCTCGACACCCAAGATGCGCTCGCTGATCCAGTGCCCGAAGAAGATATCGACCAGCGTGAATACGCTACCCAGCAACACGTGCAACAACCAGGGCCGCCAATGCAGGCGGATCGGAAATCGCCGGATCAGTGGAATGGCGACCAAACCAAGACAGGCCCACAGAAAAAAGTGCGCCGCATTGAACACGAGCAGGAACGCTAGCGGACCACTGAACACATCGCGGCAGGCGTTGTAGAACGCCGCGGCCGTCCACGCAAGCCAGTACATGGGATTGCGCGCCAGCTGGAAGTCAATGCGTAACGGCGTCGATCGGATCATCGGGGAGGCTGGCACCGGATTCGGAGGAACTAGCTTGGATTGTTTCGGTCCGGGATTCGAGTGCAACCGCACCGGATCCGTCACCGTTGGGCCCAAAGGGGTGTCTGCGCAGCCGCGCCCCCGCATTCTGGCCCGGAACCCCATCGGCCCGCGCCTGTCGAGGCGTCCCTCACTTCGAAACGCAAGGAACTTGCATGAAATCCCGCCTCCCCCATTTCGCTCGACTGACATGCCTCGTGGCCCTGTTCATTGCCGGCATCCAGGCCCAGGCGGGTAACCCGCCAGCGACCCAACACCATCACCAGCAGGAAACGTTCACGACGTCTTTCAACGACCGCGTCAGCGAGCGCTTGAACCTGGAGCTGGTCAGTCTGCTGACCTCCCACCTGCTGGATAGTGGCGATGTCAGTGGTCTCGCCACGTATTTTTCCGCAGACCTGATCCAGCATGATCCGAAAATTGCGGACGGCCGTGCAGCCATGCTGTCCTGGATCGCCTCGCAGCGGGCGCTGGCGCCTGCTCAGACCTTGACGGTCAAGCATGTGCTTGCCGACCGCGACCTGGTCTTCGTGCATTCGCAACTGTCGGCGACGCCAGCCAATGAAAAATCAGGCCGCAACCGATTTGATTTTTACCGCCTGGATCGTGGCGTGATCGTCGAACACTGGGCAGTGAGTGCCCGTGTTGCGACGGAAACCGAGAGCGGCAACTCCCAGTTTTCCAACCTGTACGTCTATTCCGGCCACTACAGAACGCCTGTGGAGGTCGCCGAGGAAAAGAACCGCTTGCTGGTCGTCGCCCTGTCCGACCGGGTATTCGACAAGCGCCAGTTCAACCTGCTCGACAGCTTCTGGGCGACCGATTACCTCCAGCACAACCCATATGTCGGGAACGGCCGCGCCGCACTGGCGGAGGTCATGCCGTACATCTCGCCGGAAGGGTCGCACTACCGCATCGTCCGCTCCATGGCCGACGGTGACCTGAGCGTGGTGTGTTCGCAAAACACCGATCCAGGCGTCGACCCCACCGACCAATTCACCGGAGCCGCCGTATGCGACCTGTACCGCGTGGTGGACTTCAAGCTGGTTGAACACTGGGATGTTGGCCAAGGCGTCCCGGCCACCACACTTAACGGCCATTCGATGTTCAGCAACCTCTATAGGTCGCACTGAACCGACATCGATTGGCTGCGTTACCGCTCCCGCGCGTCCCCGCGCCGGGAGCGTCTTTTTTTGGACCCTCTCCGGCAACGCTTCCCGAATGCTGTTCAAGGATGAGATGCCTCTGCAAGCACTCATGCCACGCAATCTCGCCATCGCACTGCACCTGACGGCAGTGCACTAGAAATTCTCGATCACGATGCTGTAGCGAACGCACTCGGTTCCCGACCTTCCCGCCAGCCACTCGGATTGGACGCATACGATTTCGGTTGACGTCGTGACTTGTGGTGCACCCTCGCCGTAGGATTGGCCGCGCATTCGAATTGCTTGTCCAAAAT
>JBKJOY010000316.1:0-6001 GCA_046595415.1 Thermomonas sp. | reverse complement strand
CACTTTCTCAAGCGCGGACAACTGGTCCAGCAACAGGCGCACCTTGACCCCGCGGAATGCTGCCGCCTGCAATTCGTCCAACACGAGTTGCGCCGAGTCGTCCTCGGCGAAAATGTAGGTCTGCAAATCAATGCTGCGGCGCGCGCTGCGGATCAGGTGGATCCGCGCCAGCAACGCATCTGGCCCCTTGTCCAGCAACACGGCGTAATGGCGCGGGTCCGCCGGCGTGGATTCGGCCAGCGCCCGATCAGCCAGGTCATGCAGTGGCGACGCCAGCCCGCACGCGTCAGCTGCCTTGCAGTCGACCTGAGTCGAGCGCGCGCTGCTGGCGATCCTTGCCGCATCCTCGCGCCGTGGCGCGCCGGACATGGTTGCGCAGCCGCCCAGCAGCAGCAGCGCGGCCAGAGCCAACCAGTGGCGGCCACGCCGGACCATCATCGGACCGTGTTTCCTGAAATCAGGGCCACCAGAACTGGGTCAGGGTGCCTATCCCGGGTTCGATGGACGCATCCCCCGGCAAGCTGAGTACGGCGATGCCGCCCGGCGGCATGCCGCGGTAATCACCGGTCTGGCCGCTGTGCATCAGCGCTGCAAGTTGCTCCAGCCCGGGATTATGGCCAATCAGCAGCAAGCGTTCGGCATCGCGGTTGGCATCGGCCAGGGCAGCAAGTGACCCCGGGCTGGCCTCGTAGATGGAAGCCTCCTCGCGTCCTTGCACACCGCCCATGTCACCCAGGGCTTCCAAAGTTTCGCGGGTGCGCGCGGCGTTGGAATACAGGATCCGATCCGGCATCAACCCATGCGCGCGCAACCAGTCGCCGGCGGCACGTGCCTCCTCGATACCGGTGGCGGATAACCCGCGCTCGCGATCGTCCTGACCCGCGATGACGGGTTCGGCGTGTGCATGGCGCAGCAGGATCAAGTCCCTCATTGGATCTCCTCGTGGCGTTTCCAGCAGCTTACGCTGCAAGCACTAGTCCTTGCGCAGCCAATGCAGCAATGGTTGCCAATCGGCCTGGTGTTCGCGCACATGCGCCGAATGGTAGTCGAACAAACTCTTGCCCAATCCGGTCAGCACCACGTAGGCCTGGCTGTCGCGCAATTGCGCCACCAGCGGGAACGGCCAGCTGTGCAGGACGTCCAGCGCCTGCTGGGTGGCATTGGTATTCGGCTTGAGGCGATTGCCGACCAAGCCCACCCGCAACTTGCCCTTGCGCACACGCGGATGCTTGCCCAGTGACTCGATGAACCCGATGCTGGCTTCGATATCCAGCGCCGACGGCTGGATCGGCACGATCACCGCATCGGCAATGTCGAGGAAGCTTTCGAGTTCCTTGCCCATGGCGCCAGCGGGCGCATCCACGATGATCCGCTGGACCCCGTCCGGGACGTGCCTGGGCCAGGATTTGCGGCTGCCATCGATCGGCAGCACCGCACTGGCCATGCCGGCGCGGCGCTGGCACCAGCGCGTCGCCGAGCCTTGTGGATCGGCATCGACCAGGACCACATTCTGGCCTGCCACGGCGGACTCGGCCGCCAAATGCGTCGCGATCGTGGTCTTGCCCACGCCGCCCTTGGAACACGCCACCAGCCACGTCTTCATCGCTGCGTTTCCTCGCCTTGCCTGGCCCAAGCGTACACGCAAGCGGCGGCCGCCGGCTCAGCCCGGGTAGCGCTCCGCCACGTCCAACCGCAGGCGCTCCGCTGCGGTGTTCAGGTCCACCGCCAGCGGCAGGATGTCGACCCAGTCGCCAGTGCGACCAGCCGCCTCCAGCAGGGTCGCCGCATCGGCCAATTCCATCGCACCCACCAACTTGGCGGCACCCTTGACCTTGTGCGCCTGCCGGGTCAAACCGTGCAGGTCGCCGTCGCGACGCATGGTTTCCAGCTGGGCGAGATCATCGCGGGTACTGTCAAGGAACTCACCCAGCACGATCCCCGCTTCGACGGTATCGCCGCCGGTCAAATCGGTGAGCACCGTGATTTCCAGGGTCGGCGTAGGCGCCAACTGCGGCAGCCCGGCTTCGGCCATGGCCACCTGTTGGTTGTTCGCGGTCTGGATCGAGACCCCCTGCTCAGCGCTCAGCGGCTTCGCCGAGGCGGTATGCGGCAACCAGCGCTGGAGGCAGGCGCCCATGGTCGGGATGCTGACCGGCTTGGCCATGTAGTCATCCATGCCGGCGTCCAGGCAGCGCTCTGCCTCTCCCTTCAAGGCAGACGCGGTGAGCGCGACGATCGGTGTACGCGGCCTGCCGCTGCGCGCCTCCTCTTCACGGATCGCGCTCGCCAACGCGTAACCGTCCATGCGCGGCATGTGCACGTCGCTCAGCACCAGCGCAAAGCGCCCGCTGCGCCAGCGCTCCAGACCTTCCACGCCGTCCTCGGCGGTTTCCGAGGCATAACCGGCCAGCGCCAGTTGCCGCTGGATCACTTGGCGGTTGGTGGGATGGTCGTCCACCAGCAAAACCAGGCTGCGCTCATCCTCGGCTGCTTCCACCGTCGGCAACCGACGCGGGCTGAAGCCCGGGGTCAGCGCCATCGGGCCCGAGTTGCTGGCCACTGGCGCCAGCGCGCGCTGCAGTTTCATGCGCAGGCGCATGCTGGTGCCCGCGCCAGGGGAGGACTCCATGTCCACGGTGCCGTCCATCAGCTCGGCCAGGCGCCGACTGATCGCCAGGCCCAGCCCGGTGCCGCCAAAACGGCGCGTGGTATCCGCCTCGGCCTGCGAGAACGGCTGGAACAGGCGCGCCTGCGCTTGTTCGCTGATACCAATGCCGGTATCGGTCACCCGAAAGACCAACTCGTCGCTGCCATGCGGGCCTTCGTACGGATCGCTCTTGGCCACCTCAAGCACAGCCAGCACACGCCCGTGCTCGGTGAACTTGATCGCGTTCGACAGGAAGTTACCCACGATCTGTCGCAGCCGGACGGGGTCGGCAATATGCGCCGGCCCGATTTTCGGATCGATCTGGCATTCCAGCGTCAAGCCTTTGCTGGATGCCGAACTCGCATGGTTGGCGACCACGCTGCGCAGCAGGTCGGGCAAGGCGATTGCGATCGGTTCGATTTCCAGGCGACCCGCTTCGATCTTCGAGAAATCCAAGATGTCGCCAATGATCCGCAGGAGCGCCTCTGCCGATGCCTGGATCACGCTCAAGGCGCGGCGTTGCTCGGGATCCAGTGGGGTCAGGCTGATCACCTCGATCATCCCGGTCACGCCGATCATCGGGGTTCGGATTTCGTGGCTCATCGCCGCCAGGAATGCGCTCTTGGCCTTGCTGGCGTCGCGCGCACGCGCCTCGCTGTCGCGCAACGCACGCTCCAGCCGCTTGGGCACCGTCAGGTCGGTGGCGACGCCCAGCAGCCCCACCATCGCACCGGTGTCGTCGCGCATCGGTGACAGTGCCAGCAGCACCGGCAAGGTGCGGCCGCGCTGGTGGCGCAGGACGAATTCACGCGGCGGCTCGCGGTGCTGGGCCAATGCCCGCAACGCGGTCCAGTCCGGGGCAATCGGCTGGCCGTAGGCATCACTGAGATGGCGCGACAACGACTGCAATGCCTCCGGATCCAGGATCACGTCCATCCGCTCACGCCCCACCAGGGACCCTGGCGGCCAGCCAAGCATGTGTTCCGCGAACGGATTGACCTGCGAGAACGTGCCATCTTCGTCCACCGCGAAAATGGCGGTCTGCGCTGCTTCCAGCAACAGCCGCTGGAAATTCTCGCGCCGCTCCAGCGCAATGCGCACGCGATCGTTGCTGATCAGCTGATCGGTCAACTGGGTCTCGATCCGCTGCACATGCCCACGCATGCGCAGGAAGCTTTCCATCACCTCACCGAGTTCTCCCGTCGGCCGGTAGTCGGGCTCAACCTCGTATTCGTGGGCGGCCATCTTGCGTGACAACCCGGTCAGACTCTCCACGCCGCGATAGCCGTTGCGCAGGATCCGCCGCCCGAAGACCGCAACCAGCGCGAAGCACAGCAACGACACCACGATCCGCAGCCAGCTCATCATCTGGCCTCGGTGGATTTCGGCCTGGACCAGCGCATCCGCGCGCTGTTGTGAGTGATCCGCGATCAGCTGCAAGCGCTCGCCCAGCGGGTCGACGGCCAGGTACAACTCGGAATCGGCGAATTTTCCAAGCGCACGGATATCCTTTTTCTTCAAAGCCTTGCGCAAGGTCTGCATCGCCGCGTCAGCGCGCGGCCGTGCCTGCAACGCCTGGTCCAGCAGCGCCTTGTCTTCCGGACCCAACTCGGTCCGTTGCAGGGCGGACCACTCGGTTTCGGTGTTGGCCTGCGCCCGATCCAATGTGGCCAGGCCTTCATCCCAGCCGATCAGGTAATTGCGGGTGCGGAACGTGGTGTTGACCAGATCCTGGCTATACGCATCGGACAAGCGGCGGATGCGACGCATGCCGGTCAGGACGTCGTCGCGCATTCCGACCAATGACTTGCGTGCGTAGAACTGGCCGATCTCGTCCAGCACCAGCACCAGCATGCCCGTCAGCAGGAACAAGCCAAACAGCCCCAGCAGCTGGTGGCGAATACCGAACTTTGACAGGTCCAATCGCATCGATGCGGAGGGCTAGCCCGGCCGGCGCCAGCGGCCGATCACCGCCTGCAACTCGCTGCCCGGTACCGGGCGACCAATCAGGTAGCCCTGCGCGATGTCGCACCCCAGCTCGGCCAGCATCTGCCAATCCTCGATGCTTTCCACGCCCTCGGCCACGGTGGTCAGGCCCAACTTGCGCGCCAGGTCCAGGCTCGCTTCCACCACAGCACGCTTGCGTGGTTCTGCATGTGCGCCAAACACGAAGCCCTGGTCGATCTTCAATTCGGTGAACGGGATCTGCGAGAGCTGCGCGAGCGAGGAATAGCCGGTACCGAAATCGTCGATCGAAAGACCAAACCCCTTCAACCGCAAGCGCGCCAGCAACCCGAGTCCGCGTGCTGCATCGGACATCACCGAACTCTCGGTGATCTCCAGGATCATTTCCTCCGGCTTGACGTCGTGGCTTTCCAGGATCGATTGATAGCGATCCGCCGAGGACGGATCCGCCAACACGATCGCCGAAACATTCACCGACATCTTGATGCGCGTGCCGCCATGGTCCCAATGCTGCTTCCACCGGCACGCCTCTTCCAGCATGCGGTCAGTCAGTGCATTGGCCAGTCCTTCGCGTTCCAGGATCGGCACGAAATGGTACGGACGCACCACGCTGCCATCGGGTCGCTCCCAACGCGCAAGTGCCTCCGCGCCGATGACCTTGCCGTTGGCGAACTCCACCTGCGGCTGGAACCACGCAACGATCTCGCCATTCTTGAGCGCGTCCGCCAAATCCTGCACGGTGAATTCCGCCATGGCATCGTCCGGGGCTTCGCCGGCATGGTCATCGAAGCGGCTCAGCACGGACTCGAGCTTGTCGCGGGTGAGTGGCTTCTCCACGCTGCCGAGCACACGCAGGCCATATGCGCGCGCCATCGTCTGCACCGTGTTGAGCAAGGCCGGGTCCAGCGCACTGACCACAACCACCGCGCGGCCCAAATGTTCGTGCGCGATATTGCTGATGCATTCGATGCCGTCCATGCCGGGCATGTCCAGATCGACCAGCACCACATCCGGCGGCGTGGGTTGCTTGCGCAGAACCTCCAACGCATGCAGGCCGTCGGACCCTTCCAATATCTGCTTCACCCCAAGCTCGACAAGCAAGCGCACTGCGATCCGGCGCTGGAAGCCGTGATCTTCGACCACCATCACCTGCAGGTCATTCAATGCCATGCGACGTACTCTCCCCGGTGGCGCATGCCGCGGACGGCCAGACTACCCCAGCCAGTACGCGATATGCCAAGCCCACCGGTCATCGGACATCAGGGTGTCCTGTGCGGTGGCAGCCGGCCGGTCTGGATCAGGCTTCGCGAGTAATCATCATCTGGCTGCCAGTTAGCGGGTGGTGGCCAGCGGGCGGCGGAACGCATTGCGGCGTCTCTGCTCACAACA
>JBKJOY010000080.1:0-2802 GCA_046595415.1 Thermomonas sp. | reverse complement strand
CAAGCCATGGGACGAACGCAAGATTACGGCCAATGAGGTGATCCAAGGCATCAACAAGGGGCTGTCCGGGATTCGTGATGCACAGATTTTCGTGATCAACCTGCCGACAGTGAATGGTCTGGGCCAGTTTGGTGGCTTCGACATGTATCTGCAGGACCGCAGCGGGCAGGGCCGTGAGGCGCTCGGCGCCGCGCTGGGTACCCTGATGGGCAAGGCCAGCCAGAACAAGACCCTGATCGGCGTGCGCCCGAACAATCTTGCGGATGCGCCCCAGCTCAAGCTAGACGTGGACCGCGTACAGGCGCAGGCGATGGGACTTTCGGTCGGTGACATCTACAGCGCGATCCAGTTGATGCTGGCCCCGGTGTACGTCAACGACTTCGTCCAGGGTGGCCGGGTCAAGCGCGTGACCATGCAGGCAGATGCACCATTCCGCACCGGCGCCGAGTCGCTCTCGCACTTCTACACGCCCTCGAAGACGCTGGATGCGCAGGGCGTCCCGGCGATGATCCCGTTGACCAACGTGGTGCATTCGAAATGGCAGGTCGCAGCGCCATCGCTGACCCGCTACAACGGGTTCGCCGCGGTGGAAGTGGTGGGCTCGCAGGCGCCTGGCAAGAGTTCCGGCCAGGCGATGGACGCGATGCAGAAGATCGTGGACACCGAGTTGCCACAAGGCTTCGGCTATGACTGGGCCGGGCAATCGCACCAGGAAATCCTGTCCGGTAGCCAGACCACGATGCTGATGATCCTGTCGATCATCGTGGTGTTCCTGTGCCTGGCCGCGTTGTACGAAAGCTGGTCAGTGCCGGTGGCGGTGCTGCTGGTGGTGCCGGTGGGTATCCTCGGCGCCGTCGTCCTGTCGATGATGCGCGGCTTGCCCAACGACATCTACTTCAAGATCGGGCTGATCACGGTGATTGGCCTGGCGGCCAAGAACGCGATCCTGATCGTCGAATTCGCGATCCAGGAGCGTGCCGCCGGCAAACCCTTGGGCGCGGCGGTGGTCGAGGCGTCGAAGTTGCGCTTGCGGCCGATCCTGATGACCTCGCTGGCGTTCGTCATGGGCGTGTTGCCGCTGGCGATCTCCACCGGCGCGGGCGCGAATGCACGCCATGCGATCGGCACCGGGGTGATTGGCGGCATGCTGTTCGCTACCTTCCTCGGGCTGCTGTTCATTCCGGTGTTCTACACGGTCGTCCGGCGCGTGCTGGGCGACAAGATGGATGAGGCGCCGAAGCTCGAGAAGCGCAGCTGACGACTGTCACCCTGCGCACATAGCGTGCGCTGGCAACGGGCGGGAAGCATCCATCCCGCCCGATATGTCGCGGACAACAAAAACCCCGGCAGCTCGCGCTGCCGGGGTTTTGTTCGATCATCGCGCCGTTGGGAAGCCGAGGCGAGATGCGTTTCTTACTTGGCAGCCTTGGAAGCAGCCTTGGTCACCTTCTCCACTTCGGCCTGGGCCTGGGCGGTAGCGGACTCGAACTGGCCCTTGGCCAGCGAGCCGATGGCTTCGTTGGTCTTGACGGTGTTGGCCATCACTTCCTGCATCGTGCCCATGCTGCGCTCGGTGGTGGCACGGACGATTTGCGCGCCCTTCGGCATCACTTCCTTCAAGCCGTCCATATCACGGACGTTGGTCAGCTCGCCCCAGAAGGCGAACGCAGCAGCGGTGTTCTGCTCGATGGTGGCCAGCTGCAGGCCAAAAGCCTTCTGGGCGTTCTCGAGGGCCAGACGGTTGACGTTGGCAGCAACGTCAGCGAACTGCGTCATGGTCTTGTTGGACTGGTCATTGAACTGGTACATGGCGGGTCTCCTGCGATTGCCGGCAGGGAATGCCGGTATTTGTGCGTTGCAGCATAACCAAGCAATTGTTGCGATGCAACATTGAACCGACAAGCGGTACCAGCTCCGTTCATGTTGAGCTTAATCAACGCGTTATGTCGTCGAAACGATCGTCTGATTCAGACTCGGCGCCCGCTATCCCTGATCACCACGTAACGCGTGGGCAGCAGGCCATCCGCGGGTGTCGGCACCGCCAATGCACCCGCCACCGCCCGTGCGAACGGCGCCAAGTGCGCCAAGGCACGGCCATATACGCTGCGTTTGAACGTCACGACATGCTGCATTGGGTACCAGAAATCGACCCAGCGCCAGCCGTCGAATTCCGGCTTGTCGGTCAGGTCCAGGCGCAGGTCCGCGTCCTGCCCGCGGAACCGGAGCAGGAACCACACCTGCTTCTGGCCGATGCACAAGATACGTTCGTGGTGGCGGATTGCACGGGGCGGCAGCCGATACCGCAGCCAGCCCGGGGTGGCGCCGAGCACCTCCACGTGGTCAGGCAACAGGCCGGTCTCTTCGCGCAGTTCCCGGTACATCGCTTCCAGCGGGGTCTCGTCGGTGTTCATCCCGCCTTGCGGGAACTGCCAACCATCCCGATGCACGCGACGTGCCCAGAACAAACGACCATCCTCGTGCATCAGCACGATGCCCACGTTGGGGCGGAAGCCGTCCGGATCGATCACGATGCGGACTCCAGCAAATTCACTGGTTCCGACTCTGCCACGTACCGCGCGGCTGGGGCAAGCTTCAGGCCGACCTTTTGACTAGGCAAGCGACGAGGCAAGCGAACAGGCAATTGACGAGGCGACGCCATCCGTGAATAATTCGCGGTTCTTCGCGTGGCTATGTAGCTCAGCTGGTTAGAGCGTGGCACTCATAATGCCGAGGTCGGTGGTTCGAGTCCACCTATAGCCACCAAATTCATTAAGAAAATCAGTATGTTGCACCTCTAACCTC
>JBKJOY010000052.1:0-2795 GCA_046595415.1 Thermomonas sp. | reverse complement strand
ACCTGTTCGACCAGCCCGGCGCCCACGCTCAGCCACTCGCTGTGCATCCGGTGTTGCAGCACGTCATCAACGCGCACCGGCTGAAACGTGCCGGCGCCTACGTGCAAGGTGATGTGGCCGACATCGACGCCGCGTGCGCGCAGCGCTTCCAGCAACGCCTCATCGAAATGCAGGCCCGCGGTCGGCCACATCACCTTGCACGTAGGCGCCGGTACGTTCCAGCCCGTGCGTGTAGATGACGTGCTGCAACACAGGATGCACAGCGAGTGGCTGAGCGTGGGCGCCGGCCTGGTCGAACAGGTGCAGCGCACGCGTGCTGCCGGAGGCCGGGTGATCGCGGTGGGTACCACCGTAGTGCGTGCGCTGGAGAGCGCCATGCAAGACGGAGATTTGCAACCTTTCGAGGGCGACACCCGCATCTTCATCTATCCCGGGTTTCGCATCCGCAGTGTTGATGCCTTGCTGACCAACTTCCATCTGCCGGAAAGCACCTTGCTGATGCTGGTGTCTGCATTCGCCGGTCAATCCCGCGTGTTCGCCGCCTACGAACATGCCGTGCGCGAGCAGTACCGTTTCTTCAGCTATGGCGATGCGATGTTGCTGTTTCCACCAGAGGAGCCTGGCGATGCGTGTTGATTTTTCGACGCTGAGTGCCGGCGAGGCCTACCGCTGGCTGACCGCCACGGTGACGCCGCGACCCATTGCCTGGGTGTCCACGCAAGCTGCGGATGGCACCGACAATCTCGCGCCCTTCAGTTTTTTCCAGGTCGTGTGTGATGCGCCGCCCACCTTGTTGTTGAGCATCGGGCAACGTGCGGATGGCACGGACAAGGACACGTTGCGCAACCTGCGCGAGCGCGGGGAATTGGTGATCCAGTTGGTGTCTGCAGCGGATGCCCGGCGCATGAACGCAACGTCGGCGGCATTTCCGCATGGCACCAGCGAGTTCGCTGCGTGCGACATTGCAACAGTCGCGGCAGAGCGTGTTGCGCCGCTGCGGGTGGCCGGGGCCGCGGTCGCGTTCGAGTGCACGTTGGCGCAGATCATGCCGTATCCCGCTGCTGCACCGACCCACCATCTGGTGTTCGCGCAGGTCGTGCTGGCGCACATTGACGATGCGGTGCTGGCTGATCAACGGCATGTGGACGTGGCAAGGCTGGACCTGGTGGGTCGCCTGAGTGGAAGCGCCTACGCGACGACGCGTGATGTGTTCCACCTGACGCGGCCGGCGTGATCGTGATGGCCACCTCTTTGCTGTCGAATTGCACAAGGCGTCTTGCATGTCGCGAATGACTTTCGAGCTACAGGCCACTGATGGCGCCGCACGCCGCGGCCGCATCGAATTCCCGCGTGGAACCATCGAAACTCCCGCGTTTATGCCGGTCGGCACCTATGGCACGGTCAAGGGCGTGTTGCCGCAACAGGTGAAGGACCTCGGCGCGCAGATCATCTTGGGCAATACATTCCACTTGTTCCTGCGTCCTGGGCTTGAGGTGATCGAGGCCCATGGCGGCCTGCACGGCTTCTGCAAGTGGGATGGACCGATCCTCACCGATTCCGGTGGTTTCCAGGTGTTTTCGCTCGCCCATCGCCGCAAGATCACCGAGGCTGGGGTGACCTTCTCCGCGCCGACCGACGGCAGCAAGGTGTTCCTCGGTCCCGAGGAATCCATGCATATCCAGAAGGTGCTGGGCAGCGACATCGTGATGATCTTCGACGAGTGCCCGCCGGTGAATATCGACGGCGTGCCGGTCGGCATCGATGTCGTCGAACGCTCGATGGAGCTGTCATTGCGATGGGCCGAGCGCTCGAAGCGGGCGCACGAGGGCAACGATGCCGCGTTGTTCGGCATCGTCCAGGGCGGGGTGCATCACGACTTGCGCACGCGTTCGCTGCAGGGCCTGCAGCAGATCGGCTTCGACGGCTATGCGATCGGTGGCTTGGCAGTGGGTGAGACCGAAGCGGAGCGCAACGCGATGCTTGAACACACCTGTCCGCAGCTGCCAGACAACCGCCCGCGCTACCTGATGGGCGTGGGCCGCCCGGAAGACCTGGTGGAAGCGGTGGCGCGCGGCGTGGACATGTTCGATTGCGTGATGCCGACCCGCAATGCGCGCAATGGCCATTACTTCACGTCTACCGGCGTCATCCGGGTGCGTAACGCCCAGTACGAGCGTGACCTGCGACCGATCGAGGAGGGCTGCGACTGCGTGGCCTGCGCGGGTGGTTTCAGCCGCGCCTACCTGCGCCACCTGGACCGCTGCAACGAAATGCTGGCGCCGATGTTGGGCACCCTGCATAACCTGCGTTACTACCAGCGCTTGATGGCCGGGATGCGCGCCGCCATCGAAACGGGAACCTTTGCCGCCTTCCGCGAGTCCTTTTACGCCATGCGCCAGGCCTGAAACGCCGCAAATCCGGCGGCGTGGCATAATTCCCGGCTGTTTTGCCCTTCCTGACTTCGGATCGACGATGAACCCGCTTGATTTCCTGATCGCCCCGGCCCATGCCCAGGCCGCTGCCGCGGGCGGCGCCCCCAGCATGCTGTCCTCCCTGCTGTTCCCGATCATCCTGGTCGTGATCATGTATTTCCTGATGATCCGTCCGCAGACGAAGCGCCAGAAAGAGCATCGCGCCATGCTCGAGAAGTTGGGCAAGGGCGACGAAGTCATCACCAACGGCGGCATCGCCGGCCGCATCGACGACATGGGCGATGCCTTCGTCACCGTCGAGATCGCCGACAACGTCCGCGTGAAGCTGCAGCGGGCCGCGATTGTCGCAGTGTTGCCCAAGGG
>JBKJOY010000030.1:0-15787 GCA_046595415.1 Thermomonas sp. | reverse complement strand
CACCGGCCGCAGGTTGGCATACAGGCCGAGCGCCTTGCGCAGCCCCAGCAGCCCTTGCTCGGGCCGCGCAAGTCGCTCGGCCTGTATGCCAACCTGCGGCCGGTGCAGCCACATCCGGCCACCCTCGGCGCCGGACCGATCAAGCCGCACCTGCTGGCCGGCGTCGACCTGCTGGTGGTGCGCGAACTCACCGGCGGGATCTACTTCGGCGAGAAAACCCGCGTCGGAAACATTGCCCGCGACGTGTGCGAATACTCGGTGCAGGAGATCGAACGCATCGTGCGCCGCGCCTGCACGCTGGCCCGGCAACGGCGTGGGCATGTGACATCGGTCGACAAAGCCAATGTGCTGGAGACCTCGCGGCTATGGCGGGAAGTCGCGACCCGCATCGCCCGCGACGAATTCCCCGACATCACGCTGGAACACCAACTGGTCGATTCAATGGCCATGCACCTGCTGTCCAAGCCGCGTGCATTCGGCGTGGTGGTCACCGAGAACATGTTCGGCGACATCCTCACCGACGAGGCCTCGATGCTGGCGGGCTCGATGGGCCTGCTGCCTTCGGCCTCGCTGGGCGACGGGCGCATCGGCCTGTATGAGCCGATCCATGGATCGGCCCCGGATATCGCCGGCCGTGGCATCGCCAATCCAATCGGCGCGATCCTCAGCGCGGCCTTGCTGCTCAGGCATTCGCTGGGCCTGGAAGCGGAGGCCAGCTGCGTGGAGCAGGCGGTCTCGGCAACACTGGATGATGGCGTGTTCGGTGCCGACCTGGGCGCATCGACACCGTCGAGCAGCGCGGCGATCACCAGTGCCGTCCTGCAGCACCTCGACAGTCGTTGTCATGTGGCCGAATTGAGGGACTGAAAAGCCTTGCCCTGCCTGTAAATACAGAACCGATTGGTATAGTATTACCGGTATGTCCAGCCCCCTCTCCAACACACCCGCAATTGCGCCGAAACCTGCCGCTCCGGGCCGTCCCAAGGATCCGGAAAAGCGCGCTGCAATTCTGGAAGCCGCCAGGCGCTTGTTCATCACCCAGGGGTATGAGCGGGTCAGCATGGATCAGATCGCGGCAGGGGCTGGCGTGTCCAAGCTGACCGTGTACAGCCATTACGGCGACAAGGAGAGCTTGTTCGGCGAAGCGGTGCGCGCGCATTGCGAACAAGGCATGCCTACCAGCCTGTTCGATGGGGGCGCAGAAACGCCGTTGCGCAAGCGCCTGGACGTGATCGGCCATGCGTTCTACGCGATGGTCATGGCGCCTGACGCCGTCGCCGGCCACCGCATCCTGTGTTCACCGCAGGTGACCGGATCGTCGCTGCCGGAAGTGTTCTGGAAAGCCGGTCCGCAACGCGTGCAGCAAGCCTTCGCCGCGTTGCTGGAACGCCGGATTGAGGCTGGTGAACTCGAGATCGCCGACCCTGATCGCGCCTCCGCTTTCTTTTTTACCTTGCTCAAGGGTGAGCCACATGCGCAGGCCGTGTTCGGTTACTGCTGCAGTAGTGGCAGCACCAGCAGCGCCGACGAACACATCGCCGCGGTGGTCGACATGTTCCTGCGCGCCTATGCCGTGCGCTGAACATCCGCGCAGGCGATGACTTCCGGCACTGCGTGTCGCTGTACTAGCACAGTCACACTGCGCCCCATCAACCACGAATCAACCACGGCAAGGGCAGTACAGCGCCGCTAGAATTGCCGGTCAACGCAACCCGCTTTAAGCAAGCTGATTCAAGCCAAGGAATACCACTCTGATGAGTATCGATTACGCCAAAGCCCGCGAAACCATGGTGGAGCAACAAGTCCGCCCGTGGGACGTGCTCGACGTGCGTGTGCTGGATGCAATCGCCACGATCCCGCGCGAGGCCTTCGTGCCGGAAGCGTTGCGCGCATTGGCCTATGCCGACACGGCGCTGCCGATCGGACACGGCGAAATGATGATGAAGCCTGTACTTGAAGGCCGCACGTTGCAGTCACTGCTGCCCACCGCAGGCGAGTGCGTGCTGGAAATCGGGACAGGCAGTGGCTACCTGACCGCATGCCTGGCCCGTCTGTCGCGCGAAGTGGTGAGCCTGGAACTACATGCCGGATTGGCTGACAGCGCCCGCACGCGACTGCAAGCATTGGGCATGGGTGCCAACGTCGGCATTGAATGCGCGGATGCCTGCACGTGGCAGACCACGCGCCAATTCGACGCGATCTGCGTCACCGGTGCGGTGGACAAGCTGCCAAGCCACTGGCTGCGATGGTTGAAACCCGATGGCCGCCTGTTTGTCGTGCAGGGGCGTTCGCCGGCGATGGATGCGGTGCTGGTGCGCCACGACGTCAACGGCCTGGCCGTTCAATCGTTGTTCGAGACCGACATCCCCTATCTTGCCGGTACCGCGCCGCAGGCTGAATTTACCCTCTAACTGTCTATCTGCCCCGCCAGAGACGTCCCAAGGATCCGCACATGTCGCGCCACCCGCTTGCTTTCGCCCTCGCCCTCGTCCTGCTGCCTGCGGCGGCACATGCCGACGACCTGCTGCAGAGCTATAACAACGCCCGCAACAGCGATCCGCAATTCGCGGCCGCAGAATCGCGCCAGCTGGTGACCCGCGAAGGCGCGGTACAGGCGCGCGCCGCACTGCTGCCGCAGATTGACGGTACTGCCACCCTGCGCCGCAGCAAGAGCGAAGGTCCGGGGATCTTCCAGCCCGATCCCACTCAACCCTCTTTCCCAGGCAGCAGCTCCAGCACGACCACCTCGCGCAATATCGGCCTCAATGGCAATCAGGTCCTGGTCGACTTTTCGCGCTTCAGCACGCTCAAGAGCCAGAAAGCATTGGCCAAGGCGAGCGAGTTCCAGCTGGAGTCGGATGGCTTGTCGCTGATCACGCGTACTTCAGCCGCCTACTTCAATGTGCTGGTGCAACTGGAGACGCTGGCCGCCGCCGAAGCTTCTGGTACTGCCCTCAAGAAGCAGTTCGATTTCGCCTCCAAGCGCCTGGAAGTCGGGCTGGCTCCGATCACCGACATGTACGAAGCACGTGCCCAGTACGAGGGCGCACGCGCCAACACCATCCTGGCCCGCAACGCCGTGCAGGATGCGTACCAGGCGTTGGTGGAAATCACCGGCGCACCGGTCGCGAACCTGAAGGGATTGCCGGACAACTTCCAGCCGGCGCTGCCGGAAGCGCGCGATGTGGATGGTTGGGTGAAAACCGCCATTGCCCAGAATCCCGCACTGCAGGCGAAGCAGGAGCAGGTACGTTCCAGCGAACTCAGCGTCGACACCGCGCGCGCCGGGCACTTGCCCACCCTGTATTTGTCCGGTGGCTACAGCAAGGGCGCGAACTGGGGCGATCGCACGTTCAGCGCGGGTGCTTACAACAACACCAGCCCGACCAACAGCGAAAGCCGCGGCCCGAACATGGGCCTGACCCTGTCGGTGCCGATCTTCAGCGGTGGCGCGACCCAATCACGCGTGCGCCAGGCATTGGCCTCACGCGACATCGCCCGCGATGAACTCGAACAGCAACGTCGTTCGCTGGAACGCAGCACCCGCAATGCCTACCAGACGCTGGTGGCCGGCATCAGTGAAGTGGAAGCCCGCCGCTTGGCGCTGGTCTCTGCGCAAAGCGCCTACGAAGCATCGCAGGTCGGGCTGGAAGTCGGCACCCGCACCGTTCTGGACGTCTTGAACAACCAGCGCACGCTGTTCTCCGCACAGCAGGTCTATTCGCAGGCCAAGTACAACTTCCTGCAGAACCGGCTGTTGCTGGAACAGGCCGCCGGCACGCTTGAGCTCTCCGACGTGGAAGACGTCAATCGCCTGTTGACCACGGACGAGTCGGTTGCCAAGGCCATCGGTACGCCCTGAATCGGGCTGGCTAACGCAGCATCAACCCCGCGGGAATGCGGGTTCGATCAGGGCAAGCGTGCGCTCCAGCGCGCCGCGGCCCTGGTCCAGCAAGCGACGCGCATTCGCACTGCTGCGCGAGCGCGCCGCAGGGTCAGCAAACAAGCCTTGCAGGCTGGAGGCCAACTCACTCGCGCTCACGACTATTTGCATCGCATCGGCTTCGCGCAGGCGTTTGGCGATATCGGTGAAGTTGTGCAGGTACGGGCCAGTCAGGATCGCGGTGCCGGTCGCTGCAGGTTCCAGCAGGTTGTGGCCCCCGATCGGTTGCAGGCTGCCACCCACGAACGCGACTTGCGCGCAGGCATAGAACCGGGTCAGTTCACCCAGGGTATCGATCACGAATACCCGGCTGTCGGCAACCGGCCAGCGCTGCTCGCTGCGCGTGGCAACGCGCAAGCCGGCATCGCGCGCGCGCTGGGCCACCGCGCGAAAACGTTCCGGATGGCGCGGCGCCCACAGCATCAAGGCATCGGGTTGTTGCTTGAGCAACGCGAGATGTGCCTCGAGGGCCGCGAACTCTTCATCTTCATGCGTGCTGGCCGCGATCCAGACCGGCCCGGTCGTCCCACGCGCATGTGTGAAGTCGGCGGCGAAACCGTCGAAATCCACCGGCACCATGTCGAATTTCAGGTTTCCGGTGACCACCACGCTCGCCGGTTGCGCGCCCAGGCGAACGAAACGCTTGCCATCTTCATTGGATTGCGCAGCGACCAAGCGCACGCCATGCAGGGCGCGACGGATCAGCGGCGCCAGCACGCGATAACCACGCAGAGAACGCGCCGACAGCCGCGCATTGAGGATATGGGTGGGAATCCCACGATCCCGACAGCCGAACAGCAGGTTCGGCCACAGCTCCGTTTCCACGATGAGTGCGAGTGCCGGACGGAAGTGTTCCAGGAAGCGATCCACCGCGCCCGGCAAGTCATATGGCAGGTAGACATGCACCACCGCGTCGCCCCACAGCGCCTGCACGCGTTCCGATCCGGTCGGCGTAATGGTGGTGACCACGAGGCGCAGCCCGGGATGCTCATCCAGCAGGCGGTTCACCAGCGGAGAGGCCGCATTGACCTCGCCGACCGACACCGCATGCAGCCACAACGGCGCGCTTGCCGTCGCCGCTGGATAACTGGCGTAACGCTCGCTCCAGCGCTCGAAATACGCACGCTGGCGGAACCCGCGCCAGATCAGGTGATAGACGGTGATGGGCGCGAGCACGTACAGCGCGGCCGAATACAGGCCGCGCAAGACACGTTCGGAGAGGTCGGCCCGCATCGCGACAGCATAACGAAGGCGCCTCGTCGATTGGATGGCCGGTCAGGTCGGACAGTTAGAATCTGACCCATGGCCAACGCCAATCCAGCAGCTCTTCCTTTGCCGCCCCGCGGACCACGCCACTGGCTGGCATGGCTTGGCGTCGCCCTGTGCATGGCACTCGCAGTGTTGCCATGGCCGCTTCAACGCTGGCTTGGCGGGATGGTCGGCTGGCTGGCGATGCGTTTGTCGCGCAGCCGGCGTGAGGCCGCCCGGACCAATTTGTCGCTGTGCCTGCCGGAACTGGGCGATGACGCTCGGGAAGCACTGCTGCATGCCAATTTCCGCGATGTCGGCATTGGCCTGTTCGAGTTCGCCCGCGCATGGTGGGGCGATGTTGCGCCGATGCGACGCACCGCCCGCATCGAAGGCCTCGATATCCTGCAGGGGTTGCAGGCCGAAGGCCGTGGCGTGCTGCTGGTGTCCGGCCATTTCATGACCCTGGAACTATGCGGGCGCCTGCTATGCGACCACGTCCCGCTGGCCGGCATGTACCGCCGCCATCGCAGCCCGGTGATGGAATGGGCGGTCATGCGCGGACGACTCCGCTACGCCTGCGCCATGTTCGGCAATGGCGACACCCGCGCCGCGATCCGCCATCTGAAGCGCGGCGGTTTGCTCTGGTACGCACCCGACCAGGACATGCGCGGCAAGGACACCGTGTTCGCGCCATTCTTTGGCATTCCGGCTGCGACGATTACTGCGACCCACCAGTTCTCGCGCCTGACCGGGTGCGCGGTGGTGCCCTTTTTCCACCGACGCGAGGGTGCCGATTACGTCTTGCGCATCGGCCAGCCGCTTGCGCCGTTTCCGACCGACGACGTGGTCGCTGATACCACGCAAGTCAACGCGGCGATCGAGGCGATGGTGCTCGAGGCTCCCAGCCAGTACCTGTGGCTGCATCGAAGGTTCAAACGGCAGCCGGATGGCGTGTCGCGTTACGCCTCCTGATAGACGCAACGCGACGCTTACGCTTGCGTCACAACCGGCCTAGGGATCGGTGGTTTCCCGGGTGAGCAGGCTGCCGGCATACAGCGCCGCCAACAACAACAGCACCCCACCCCAGAAGGTGGAATACGCCGCCAAGTGGGTGTTCAGTGGAAATACCGTCACTGCCAAAGCCAACATAGCCGGTCGTGCATGTTCGCGCGCAACCGGGTCGGCATAACGCCAGGCGCGCCAGCCCATGGCCGCACCCGCCAGCCAGAGCAGCAGGCCCAGCAGGCCCGTTTCACTGAGGACTTCCAGCAAGAGCTGGTGCGCATGCAAGGCGGGGCCCGTACCCCACGCCGCAATGGTGCCTGCCTCGGCGTCGCACGCAGGGAATGCCTCGCGGAAGCCGCGTGCGCCGACGCCATTGATCGGATGTTGCCGGGCCATGCACAGCGCTGCCGACCAGATGCGGCCACGACCCGACAAGGCATGGTCCATGCCCTCGGCATCGCCATCCATCATCGCGGTGCTGCGATGCAAACGCTCCGCCACCGGCGGCGACCACCATGCAGCCCCCACCAGCAACGCGCCACCAAGCATGAAAACGCCAAGCAAACGCTTCGCGCCCAACACGCGCCAACCCGACCACAGCAGGACCAACGCATACGTGATCCATGCCGCTCGTGCACCAGCGAGCAGGATGACCAGCCCGATCAGCGATGCGGCGACCAACCAGCCAAATTTCCCGAACCGCTGGCCGGCTGCGTGGAGCGCAAACGGCGAGAGGCTTGCAAGCACGATCCCAAGTTTCAGGTTGCAGGGTCCCAGCACGCCACCAAGCCGGTCCAACGCGGCTACCTGGGCCGCCGTGCACATGCTGTGGCCACTGATGGCCAGCTTGATCTGGTTCATCCCCCAGAACAGCGGGCTGGTGCCGCTCGCGAATTCCAGCAACGCATCGACGGTCCAGACCGCGAGGATCACAGCGATCCCGCCAAACGTCCGGTTGCGTCCGCGCGTGTTTGCCACCGCTGATGCCACGATCCACAGGAACGGCAGGTAGCGCAGGTCGACGGCAGCTTCGCGCAGCGCACGCCCGCGATCGGCGGCATCGATCGCGGAGAGTGCCTCCGGCAGCCAGTAGGTGATGAAGAGCACCGTAGTCAATGCCCATGCGGGTTGACTGAGCAAAGCCGTGCCGCCACGGAACCGCTCGTGGAACAACCGGACCAAGCCGGCAAGCGCGCCCAAGGCGAGGATCGCTTCCGCGTAGCCGGGTGCTGGCCACAGTGCGACGAACGCAATGACCCACGCGGGCGCCCAACGCCAACCATGCGCAGTGCGCGCGCTTTCAACCGCGCTCATCATTCGCCCAGTTCCCGGTACACATCGATCGTGGCTCGCTGCATCTTTTGCAAGGTGTACTGCATCGTATCCGCAGGGATGCCTGGATGCGCGAGCAGTGCGCATGCATGCGATTCCAGCTGAGCCATATCGAACGGCGCAACCGCACCACTTGGCTGCAATTCCGCCAGTAGCTCACCGACGCCACCATGTGCCCAACCAAGTACTGGCCGGCCCACGGCAATCGCTTCAATCACGGTGCGCCCGAACGCCTCCGGTTTGCGCGACACCTGCAGCACCAGATCGGACGCGGCATATGCATCAGCCATCGCATCGGTCGGAGCCGTGATCGCCACTGCATCCGCGACGCCCATGGAGCGTGCGCGCGCCTGCAATTCGTCGATGTAATCCATGCGTTCCGGAGCCAGCGCGCCTGGCATCCACAGGCGCGCGTCCCTGCCACCTGCACGCAACGCGCCCAACAAATCGAGCGCATCGGAATGGCCCTTCAGGCGGGTCCCCCGTCCCGGCATCAACAGCAACGGGCCATCGCCGCCCAATTGCGGATGGTCGATGCTGAAACGCGTGCGCAAGGCGCGATCCGGCGGCACCACCCGCGGAAAACGGGTGGGATCGATGCCGCGCGGAATCACTCGCAGGCACCGTGGATCGGTATCCGGGTAATGCCGTAGCAGGTATTCGCGCACCACGTTGGACACGCAAATGACCCGCTCGCCGCGCGTCATGATCGCGCTGTAACGAGAAGGTGAGTTCAGGCCGTGCGCGGTGGTGACGAAGCGCGGGCGTGCACGTTGCATGCCCTGCAGTGCCCGCCACGCCAGCCACGCCGGCAGGCGCGAACGCGCGTGCACGATGTCGGCACCCACATCAACCAACACACGTCGCAAGGCCGGCACGTGGCGAAATGTCCACGGCGATTTCCTGCCGATGTCGAGCGTGACGTGTTCGCCACCGATGGCCTCGAGTTGCGGCAGCAGGCGTCCACCCCGAGAGACCACGATGGCGCGATGGCCCTCGGCGACAAGCGCTTCCACGATTTCCAGGGTGGAACGTTCGACGCCACCGGCATCCAGTGCCGGCAACGCTTGCACGACGGTCAGGCGGCGCATCGCGTCGTCGCGCGGTCAATCCACCAAGGTATAGATCGCGCCGCAGTAGGGGCACTGGCTCTGGCCATCTTCGGCCTCGATCGCCAGATACACCCGCGGATGCGAGTTCCACAGGGCCATCGAGGGCTGCGGGCAGCTCAATGGCAAGTCGCTGCGATGCACCTCGTAGCGGTGCTGGGCATTGGCGGGCGAAGACGCGGTGACGGTGGACTCGGCCATGGCGAAAAAGTGTCTGCGGGAAGCCGGCAGTTTACCAGCCGGCGCCGACCATCTCATTTCAACCGCGCGTCTGCCCGCAACTCAGGCCGGCAGATCGAACAGCACGACGTCGCTGGTGTTACCGATCCCCCGCATCTCGATCACACCGGATTCGTCGACGAATCCCAATGCATCACCCGCCTGCAACACGCGGTCGCCGAGACCCACCTCGCCAGTTGCAACGTGCAACCAATAGCGGCGTGCCGGGTCCAGCACTGCAGTCGCCTGGTCATCGGCATGCAAGCGGCTCGCCCGCAGCCACGCTTGCTGGCGAATCGCCAACGAGCCTGCCTCGCCATCCGGGGAGGCCAATACCGCCCAGCGTGCGCGGCGCGTATCCGGATCAAAATGCGCTTGCCCGTAGGCGGGCTCGGCATTCAATCGATCCGGTTGGATCCACAGCTGCAGGAAATGCACCGGCTCAGTCGCGGATTCGTTGAATTCGCTGTGCTCGATACCATGGCCTGCGCTCATCCACTGCACGTCACCAGCGCGGATCACGCCGGAGTTGCCACTGCTGTCCTTGTGCGCCAGCGCGCCCTCCAGCACCACGCTGATGATCTCCATGTTGGCGTGCCGATGCGGCGCGAATCCGCCACCACCGGCGACCCGATCATCATTGATCACGCGCAGCGGGCCGAAGCCCATCCACGCCTGGTCGTGGTAATTGCCGAATGAAAACGTGTGCTTGCTGCGCAGCCAACCGAAGTCAGCATCGCCACGCGCAGACGATGGACGTTCGACAATCATTTCCTTGCAGGCTTCGCTGCAGCCACGGATCCCTCGGTGGTGATGCGAAGGGTGATGTCGTCACTGACGGCGGGCACATACATGCCCATCCCGAACGCAGAACGCTTGATTGTCGCGGTGGCATCGAAGCCGATCGACTCCTGCTTGGACATCGGATGCACGCCGACATTGTTGAGGGTGACGTCCAACGTCACCGGTTTGGCCACACCTTTGACGGTCAGCGTGCCATCGACCTTGAACTTGCCCTTGCTGACTTGATGGACCTTGCTGCTCTTGAAGGTCGCTGCGGGAAATTTCACGGCATCGAAGAAGTCCGCCGACTTCAGGTGTTCGTCGAGGGCCGGCACAAAGGTATCCAGCCCGCTCAACGGCAAGCTCACCTCCACCGAGGATTTCTCCGGTGCTGCCGCGTCATAGACCAAGGTGCCGTTCGCCTGGCCGAAGTTGGCGCTTGGATGCGAGTAGCCAAAATGACTCCAACTGGCGATCACGTTGGTGTGCTGGGGGTCGAGCTTGTAGGTGACCCCAGCCGCCGCGGCACTGAAGCTGGCGGCAGCCATGGCACTGGCGATGAGGCTGGCGATCAGCAGGCGCTTGGACATGGTCGTTCCTTTTTGGATGTCGCGGTCAGAGGATCTGGCAGGCTTCGTCGAAACCAAGCCGGGGCGAGCGCGGGAAGATGCTGGCGGGATCGCCGATGCCCAGATTGACCAGGAAATTGGACTTGATGGCAGTGCCGGCGAAAAATTCAGCATCCACCTTCGCGTTGTCGAACCCCGACATCGGCCCGCAGTCCAGGCCAAGCGCGCGCGCGGCAAGGATCAAGTAAGCACCCTGCAGGCTGCCGTTGCGAAACGCCGGGACTTCCCTGTTCTCGCGAGGTCCATCGAACCACGCCTTGGCATCCACGTGCGGGAACAGCACCGGCAGCTTCTCGTGGAAGTCCTCGTCGTGGGCCACGATGACCGTGACCGGAGCCGCAATCGTCTTCTTGGCATTGCCTTCGTCGAGGGCAGGCGCCAGTCGTGCCTTGGCCTCGGCGGACCTGAGAAACACGAAACGTGCCGGCGTGGAGTTGGCCGCCGTCGGACCGAACTTCAGCAGGTCATACAGCTGGTGCAGGGTGGCATCGCTGATGTCGCCACTGAAGGCGTTGTAGGTGCGCGCGGTACGAAACAGCTGGTCCAGCGCGGGATCGGTCAAAACCTGGGACATCACAACCTCGAATTCTGCGGGTGAACCACAGTGTAGAGTTCCGCCGATGAAACCGAAGTCACTTCACCGGAACGGATCGGTCTCTCTCCTGCAACAACCAATCACGCGTGGGCGCGGGTGATGACGACGACCTACGCCCTGCACGACGGTCGCGCCGGCAATGCACGGCAGGCGCTGGCACTCGCGCATGCACTGGATGCCAACCCCGTTGAACTGATCCTGGCTCCGCGCGCACCTTGGCGCTGGCTGGCGCCGCGCAGTTCACCGGGCAGCACCCGCGCATTCGGCGATACCTTCGCCAAGCTCACTCGCACTTCGCCGGGTCTCGCCATCGGCTGCGGTCGCCAGGCGGCACTGGCCACGCGCCTGTTGCGGGCGCGCGGCAGCACTGCGGTGCAAATCCTCGATCCTCGGATCGATCCTCGCCATTGGGACGTGGTGGTCGCCCCAGAACACGATGGCCTGCAAGGCGACAACGTGGTCACGATGCTGGGCAGCCTGCATCCGGTCGATGACCTGTGGCTGGCGCAGGCACGCAGCGAGTTCCACGAACTCGCTGCATTGCCATCACCACACACTGTGTTGCTGGTCGGTGGTCCAAGCCGACATGCGGTACTTGGCGATGCCGAATTCCAGTCGCTATTGCGGACGCTGAGCGCGCACACACTTGCGGATGGCGGCAGTTTCAGCGTGGTCGTGTCGCGACGCACGCCCGCTGCATGGCGCGACGCGATCGCCCGCATCGCGCAAGACCTGCAGGGTATTCGCTGGCGCGGCGACCAGGACGGCCGCAACCCGTATGCGGGATTGCTGGGTCATGCGACGCGAATCGTGTGCACGCCGGATTCGGTCAACATGCTCAGCGAAGCAGCGGCGACACTGGCGCCGGTGTTTGCATGGATGCCGCAATCCTTGCACGGAAGACCGCGCCGTTTCCTCGACGCACTGCTTGCGCGTGGCCGCATCCACGCACTCGATCAGGAAGGTTCGATGCCGGCCTTTGACGTCGAACCCCTGCGCGAGACTGTGCGCATCGCCGCCGCGATCCGCCGTCGCCTGTCACTCCAGGACTGATCGTTCGTGCGCGTTGTTGTCGAAGCACAGTCCATGCGCACGCACCGCTTCGGTCACGGCACGACATGCGTCCTCGATGGCAGCGTGCCGCTGCACCCAGCGCGGCCGCCGATCGAGTGTGCAACGCAGGCCCGCATCCAGTAACGCGACATGCGCTGCCTGCAACTGCGCATGGACGAGGCCTGCAACACTGCCTGCAACCAGCGCAGCGTCCAGCAGTGCTGGTGTGGAGCGCGAGTGCAGCAGGCCGGGATGGAGCGCGGCATCGCGCAACACCAGGAACTGCAGCAGGAATTCGAGATCGACCAGTCCGCCCTCGCCCTGCTTGAGGTCGAGGATCGCGGCATCGCTGCGGTCGAGCTCGGCGCGCATCCTGCGGCGCATCGATGAGACATCCTCACTCAGCTGCGCCACGACACGCGCGCGGCCCAACACCTCGGCACGCACGGCATCGGCCGCGGCGATCAAACCGGCATCGCCCGCCACCCCGCGCACCCGCACCAGCGCCTGGTGTTCCCAGGTCCACGCGCGCGTCCGCTGGTAGTCGCTGAAACTCGCCAGGCTCGACACCAGCAAGCCGGTATTACCATCCGGGCGCAGGCGCATGTCGACCTCGAACAGACGACCCGCTCCCGTGCCGGTCGCCAGCAGTGAAGCCAGCTTCTGGCCCAATCTGGCGAACCAGCGCGGCGCATCCAGTGGCCGCTTGCCGTCCGACTGCGCGCCGTCAGGCGCGTCGTACAGGAAGACCAGATCCAGGTCGGACCCGAAGCCGAGTTCCTCACCACCGAGGCTGCCGTAACCCAGGGCGGCAAACGTCGCGTCCGCCACTTCGCCATGCGCCGCGCGCATTTCTTCCCACGCCACGCGCAGCACCGCCTCGACCACGGCATCGGCCAACCAGGCCAGGCGCAGCGCACAGTCCTGCGCGCTGCAACGATCATCCAGCAAGGCAAGCGCCAGCCGGAAACTCAACGCGTGTCGCGCCTCGTTCAAGGCATACAACGACGCCTCGATGTCGCCGTCACGCAGCGCCGCCATGCACTCCGCCCGCATCGCTTCGTGGCCGGGCAAGTCCCCGGACATGCGTCGATCCAGCAATTCATCCAGCAGCAGCGGATGCGCGCCCAGTCGTTCGGCCAACAGCGCGCTGCGCGCCAACGCATCGACCAACCGCTGCAAGGCCGGTGGCTGCTCATCGAGCAGCGCCAGGTAACTGGCGCGACGCAAGATGGTATTCAGTAGCGGCAGCAAGCGCCGCAGCACCGCATCGGGCTGCGCCGCGTTCGACGCGAGTTGCAACAGCGCCGGTAATACCCGGTCCAGCCGCACGCGTGCGCCATCCGAGAGATCACGAACCCCGGGTGATTTGGCGAAATCGACCAAGCTGCGATGCATCGCGTCAAACGATTCGTAGCCGGCGCCTTGCAATGCGGCGGCTTCGGCGGCGTCCGGCAGCGCACGCCAATACAACGACAGGTCACTATCCACACGCTCGACTTCGCGCGGCGCGAGCAACGCCGCGAACTCCAGCGCCACCCGCGCTCGCCATGCGGTGACATCCACCAGCAATGCCGGCCAGTCGGCATGGCCGAGGCCAAGCGCGATGCGTTCGCGCTGCATCGCGTCGCCAGGCAGCACATGCGTCTGCGCATCGCCAAGCATCTGCAGGCGGTTTTCGAGCTTGCGCAGGAAACGATAGGCTTGCTCGAGTTCGTCACTGGTCGCCGCATCCATGTGGCCGAGTACGACCAGCGCCTCGAGCACCGGCAACAGGTTGCGTTGGCGCAACGCGGGCTCGCGGCCGCCATGGATCAACTGCAATGCCTGGGCCAGGAATTCGATCTCGCGGATGCCGCCGGGCCCGCGCTTGATGTCATCGGCGAGTTCCTTGCGCGCGACTTCGGCGGCAATCGCGGCCTTCATCGTGCGCAGGCCATCGAGCGCGCCGAAATCGAGGTATCGCCGGTACACGAACGGCCGCAGCGCCTGCAGCAAGCGCTCACCGGCATCGATGTCACCGGCCACCGGGCGCGCCTTCTGCCACGCATAGCGTTCCCAATCGCGACCTTCGCGCTGGAAATACAGTTCCATCGCCGCGAACGACAACGCCACTCGCCCGGCATTGCCGAACGGACGAAGTCGCAGGTCGACGCGATGACAAAAGCCATCTGCGGTGATTTCATCGAGCAACTTGGCGAGCTGCTGTCCAAGCCGCGCGAAATAGTCCGAAGCGCCCACCGCGCGCCCGCCGTCGGATTCGCCATCGTGCTCGTATGCGTAGACGAGGTCGACATCGGAACTGAAATTCAGCTCACCGCCACCCAGCTTGCCGAGCCCGAACACGACCAGCCGTTGCACGGAGCCATCCGCCGCGCGGACCACGCCAAAGCGCTGCGAAAAATCGGCTTCGATCGCTTCGAACGCAATCATCAAGCACGTCTCGGCCAGCAGGGTGCTGCCGCTCAGGATGACGCCGACAGGATCGCCCATGACGACATCGCGCCACACCAGTCGCGTGGATTCCGCATGCCGGTAACGACGCAGCAAGCGCGGCCACTCGTCACGATTTTCAGGCGTCAGTGATGGCGGATCGATCGACGCCATGCCGTCGTCGGCGTGCAGGCGGTCCGCCAAGGCGGGCTGGCTGGCAAGCGTTGCAAGCGCGAAATCGCTGGCCAGCGCCAGCGCACCCAACTTGCGCATGAAGCCGGCATCCGCCCGCCACGCGGCCTGCGCGGGCAAACCAGCCAACCGGCGTTCAACAAGGGAATCGAGCGTGCTCATGCCACCGATTGTTGCATTCCATCGTGGCCGCACGAGGCGCTGCTGATCAAAAGCGATCGCGCATCAAAAAGCCCGCACCGGTTTGCACCGGTAGCGGGCCTGCTCCCTCCCCCACGTCGGGACGCGCTGCAACTGTGAAGGAATCGTTATGGTGATTGCACGCTGCACTGCAAAAGTGCACCCCGCAGTCCACTAATCACCTCACGCTGAATGCCATCGCGATGCCACGTTGCGCCAGCACGGCCTTTGCCGCAAGTTCGCCGGATTCGCAGCCGCCTTCCATGAAGCCCTGGGTCTCCAGCGCACAGTGTTCGCCGGCGAAATGCAGGCCGCCGACCGATTCCCCCATCACCCCGCGAATGCCGGACCAGTCGCCCGGACGGAAGCAGGCGTAGCTGCCCAGGGTCCAGCGATGCGATGGCCAATGAAAGCGGGCTTCGCGTGCGCCCGTTCGCGCTGCGGCAAGTCCGGGAAACACGCGATCAAGATCGCGAGTCGCCTCGTCAGCCTGCTGCTTGGGACTGCCTTGCCCCAATGCCACGCCATGCTTGCCACCGGTGAAATTGGTCAGCACGCCGCCGCTGCCGGGTTGCTTGCGGGTAGTCTCCCATGTGGTCTGGAACGGGAGATCGCTCATCGAGGCGCCATTGGCCTTGTGCGCGCGCCACACACGCCGGTCGTAGCCGATCATCAACTTCGCATTGGTGCCATAGGCGAGGCTGTCGATCGCATGGCGCTTGCGCGCTGGCAGGTCGACATCGATGCGGATCTGCCGCAGCAGGGTGAACGGCATCGCCAGAATCACCTGCCTGGCCCGTACCTGCCTTGATGCCGTGCCGTGGCGGAAGGCCAGCGTGTAACCGCCAGCATCGCCACCTACCGCCTCCAGCACTTGGCCGGTTTCCACCGCATCGGGCATCCTTGAAGCCAGCGTATGCGGAATCAGATCATTGCCACCGCGCACGTGCGAACGCTCGTCGCTGCTACCGAAGATGCGGAAGGCGTCCTTGTCTTCGGTGCCGATGAAGGTCAGCAGGTTGAGTGCGGATTGCTGGTCGATCTCCAGCCCCATCTCCGTGGT
>JBKJOY010000269.1:0-4617 GCA_046595415.1 Thermomonas sp. | reverse complement strand
CTTGGCGACCGATGCCATCAGAGTGGCCTGCGGCGCGGACAACGGGTTCGGATGCGCCGCGGTGGGCGGTCCGATGCCATACGCCTGGGCCAACAGGTTCAACACCGGCGCCATGATCAGCGCGCACGAGAACGCACCGATGCCCAGCATCAACTGCTGCTTCCATGGCGTGGCGCCGACGATGTAACCGGCTTTCAGATCCTGCAGGTTGTCGCCGCCCACTGCAGCCGCGCAGCACACCACCGCACCGATCATGATTGCCGCGACTGCACCGATCGGCGATTCGCGCCCGAGCAGCAGCATCAACACGACGGACGCGAACAGGATGGTCGCAATCGTGATGCCGGACACCGGGTTGTTCGACGAACCGACCAATCCCGCCAAGTAAGCAGATACCGACACGAACAGGAAGCCGGCGATGATCATGATGATGGTCATCAGGATCCCGATCGCCCACGGATGCGACACCGAAGGATCAGCCGCGACGATGGCGTGGTATAGCAGCGCCAGCGGCAGCACGAACACCACCAGCGCGATCAACATCCACTTCATCGGCAGGTCGCGATCGGTTTCGGCGATATCGGCGTCGGCGCCCTTGCGTGCGGCGGCAATGCCGCTGCGCACGCCCGACAGCAGTGAATTGCGCAGCGAGAACAGTGTCCACACCCCGCCGATCAACATCGCGCCCACACCGAGGTAGCGGATCTTCGCCGACCAGATCGCGCCAGCGATGTCCTCAGCGCCCAAACCCGCGATCTTCGCGGCCAACGCCGGGTCGGAGTCCAGGAAAAACATGTGGTAAATCGGAATCGCGATGTGCCAGGACAGAATGCTGCCGCTGACCACCACGATGCCGATGTTCAGGCCGACGATATAGCCCACGCCCAGCAGCGCCGGCGACAGGTTGGTACCCATGTAAGCGAGGTATTTGCCGAAGAAACCGGCGCCTGCGGCCGTGTCCGGGATCATGCGCATGCCACTGGCCGCAGCGGCCTTGATCAGCGCGCCCAAGGTTGCAGAGACGGCGAGGATCTTCAGGCCGGGACCTGGATTTTCACCGGCCTTGAGCACTTCGGCGGCGGCCTTGCCTTCGGGGAATGGCAAGGGCTCTTCGACGATCATCGAGCGCCGCAGTGGTACCGAGAACAGCACGCCAAGCAAACCGCCCAACCCGGCAATCGCGAGGACCCATGAATAGCGGAAGTCCTGCCAGTAGCCGAGGATGATCAGCGCCGGGATGGTAAAGATCACTCCGGCCGCAATCGAGGAACCAGCAGACGCCCCCGTTTGCACGATGTTGTTTTCGAGGATCGTGCCGCCGCCCAGCAGGCGCAGCACTCCCATCGACACCACTGCCGCGGGGATCGCGGTCGCGATGGTCAGGCCCGCGAACAAGCCGAGATAGGCGTTGGCTGCCGACAGGATCATCGCCAGCACCACTGCAAGAATGACCGCGCGTACCGTCAGCTGCGGTGGCGCGGAACCAGGATTCGACATCGTTACTCCTCCCAAGGCATGCAATCGCCACAACCTAAGCGCTGCGGGCAGGCAAGTCCAGCGTGCTGGCTATACTCGGCAGACACCGCAAGAGCCCCCTGCATGCAAGCGACCGCTTACCGCGCCCCTTCAATGCGCGACGACTTCCTCGGCCATCCCAAGGGCGTGTACGTCTGCTTCTTCACCGAGATGTGGGAGCGGTTCTCGTTCTACGGGATGAAGGCGCTGTTGTTGCTGTACCTGCTCAAGCACCACCGCTTCAGCGACGACATGGGCTACGACCTGATTGGCGCGTACGGTGGTTTGGTGTATGCGGTGCCGGTGATCGGCGGGCTGCTCGCCGACCGTTGGCTGGGCATGCGCAAGGCGGTCGTGTTTGGCGGCGTGCTGCTGTGCCTGGGGCATTTGGGAATGGCGCTGGAAGGCGCCGAAGCGCGCATCGTCAACGGCGTGGTGGTCCGCGACGAAGGCGCGCTGCAGGTGTTCTACCTGTCGCTGGCCTTCATCATCATGGGCGTCGGCTTCCTCAAGCCCAATATCTCCACCATCGTCGGCAAGCTGTATGCCGAAGACGATCCGCGCCGGGATTCGGGATTCACCCTGTTCTACGCCGGCATCAATGTCGGTGGACTGTTCGCAGGATTGATCTGCGCGTTCCTCGGCGAAACCTATGGCTGGAAGTACGGCTTCGGTGCCGCCGGCATCGGCATGATCACCGGACTCTGCATGTTCCTGTGGGGGCAGAAGTACCTGCACGGCCATGCCGAACCGCCGGCGCCACTGGCGTTGCGCGAACGGGTTGGCCCGCTCGCGCGCGAGGTCTGGATCTACCTCGGCGCGCTTGCGGGCATTGCCGTGGTCTGGCAACTGATCCAGCGCACGTGGACCGTACATGGCGCGATGCATCTGGTCGCGCTGGGTTTCGGTTCGTGGTTCGTGTGGTTCGTGGCGCGTCGCTGCAATCGCGCCGAGCGCGAGCAGATGATCGCGCTGCTGGTGACCATTCTCGGGGTGCTGGTGTTCTTCACCTTGTACGAACAGACCTACGGCTCGTGGCTGACCTTCACCGACCGGCTGATGACCAAGGACATGTTCCCGTCGATGGTCAGCGACAGCAGCGGCACCTTGCCGTGGTCGCTGTACGTAATGGCCGCCAGCGTGCCGCTGATGGTCTTGGCGTTGCGCGCAAGTGATCGTGGTCAGGGCGCCCGCGCCGGCTGGCTGGTGACCGTGCTGGTCGCGGCGATGGGCGTGGCCTGCTTCCGCGACGTGGTACTGGTGCCGCAAACGGCCGGATCACTGACGTTCCTCGGTTCCTTCTTCATCGTCGCGCTGTCGCCGTTGTTCGCGTGGTTGTGGCCATGGCTGGAAGCACGCGGGCGCAACCCGGGTAAGCCGATGAAGAGCGCCATCGGGCTCCTGTTCGCCGCCCTCTCGTTCCTGCCGTTGATGGCTGCCGCACACTCAGCCGCGGGCGGCGCGATGGCAAGCATCTGGTGGCTGGTGTTGGCCTACTTTGTGCTCGAGATCGGCGAGATGTGCCTGTCACCGATCGGCTTGTCCGCCGTCACCCAGCTCTCCGTGGCAAAAGTGGTCGGGCTGATGATGGGTGGCTTCTGGCTGGCGACGGCGTATTCGGAAGTACTTGCAGCGCAGTTCGGCAAGCTGGCTTCGCTCGACATCCCGGAAGGCGGCACCATCGACATGGCCCAGGCCGCCGCGAAATACGCAGACCTGTTCCAGTTGCTGTTATGGATCGGCCTGGGTTCCGCGTTGCTGTTCCTGCTGCTGGCACCGCTGCTGCGGCGGATGATGCATGGGGTCAAGTGAGTGGCTCACATTGCACCAACAAGCAAGCTGAATTTCGCCCGAATTGATGGTTCCCGGCCACTGCTACACTCGCCCGCTCGCCCACTCCCGGAAAGCATTTCGCATGCCGACACCGCGCCCGCTCGCCATTGCCCTGATCCTCGCGCTCGCTTCCGGATTCGCCGCGCCTGACAGCCTCGCTGCGAAAAAGAAGCCGGCGGCGAAGAAGACTCCCTCAGCTGCGCTCGCGTGCACGAATTTCAATGCCGAGGCCAATGCCGATTGGTTGAGGGCGAATCCGATGCCGGCCAGCGGCGCGATTTCTTCCCTGGGTCAATTGACCGCCGTGGCGCTGCAACAGCAACGTGACTTGCTGGACGCCGCGATGGCGTCACCGCAGGGAAACGTGCAAAAACTCCTCGGCGATTTCTGGGCCAGCGGTCTGGACGAAGCCGCGCTCGAACGTGATGGCGCCAATCCAATCGCGCCGCTGCTGCAGCGCATTGACGGCATCAAGAAGCCGCGCGATATCGCCCCGTCGATTGCCGCATTGCATCAGGTCGGCATTCCGGTGGTGTTCAATTTCAGCGCGGACATCGACCTCGGCGATCTGGATCGCCATCTCGGCTATTTCTCGCAAGGCGGCCTTGGCCTGCCCGACCCCGCCTACTACACCCGCAGCGATGCCGATGCGCGCGCGCTGATGTCGCGCTATGTCGATTATGTGCAGAAGATCCTGATCCTGACCGGCGTGCCGCAGAAGGACGCAGCAGCGGAAGCCGCGTCGGTCATCGAACTGGAAACCCGCATTGCAACGGCCTCGAAATCCCTGGTCGACCTGCGCGACCCACCCAGCAACTTTGCGCCGGTCCAGACCTCCAGCCTGGGCAAGCAGTACCGCAACCTGCAGTTGGATGCCTTCCTCAAGGCACAGGGCATCACTGACGACACCGTGTCCCTTGCCAATCCTGCGTTGTTCGCACAGCTTGACCAGTTCGTTGGCGGGCTCAAGCCGCAGCAGTGGAAAACCTACCTGCGCTGGCGCGTCGGCGACGCGATGGCGCCCTACCTGGCCAAGTCGTGGCGCGATGCGTCGTTCGACTTCCGCGGCAAAGTCCTGCGCGGCGAAAGCCAGCCGGCACCACGCTGGCAGCAGACGCTGGATGCGATCAACCTCGCCGCCGGCCCGATGCTCGGCCGCGAATACGCCGCACGTTACCTGCCCGCCGCCAGCAAGAAACAGGCCGAGGATATCGCCGGGCATATCCGCGACGCACTGGTGCGCGGCATCGAGGCCAGCACTTGGCTGGG
>JBKJOY010000398.1:0-4365 GCA_046595415.1 Thermomonas sp. | reverse complement strand
CGCCGCTGAAAGTCGCGACTTCGTGGTGGTGACCGATTACCCGAAGGGTGAACAGCGCCCGCACAAGTTCAAGATCGCGATGGCGATCTTCGCAGTGAGCATGCTGCTGGCGCTGTCATCACGCATCCCGACCTCCATTGCGCTGATGACCGGCGTCGCCGGCATGCTGGTCAGTGGCGTGTTGAAGATGGATGAGGCCTACGCCGCCATCAGCTGGAAAACCGTGTTCCTGATGGCGTGCCTGATCCCGTTGGGCTGGGCGATGGATTCCAGCGGCGCCGCGGCGTGGGTCGCGGGGCACAGCATCTCCCGGTTGCCACACGGCATGCCGATCTGGCTGATCGAACTGATATTGGCGCTGTTCACCACGGCGTTTTCACTGGTCATCAGCCATGTCGGCGCGACCATCGTCATGGTGCCCCTGGCGATCAGCCTGGCGCTGGCCGTGGGCGGCAATCCGACTGCGTTCGCGCTCATCGTTGCACTGTCCGCGTCCAACAATTTCATCACTGCGTCCAACCCGTCGATCTCGATGATCACGGGCCCGGCGGCTTACACCATGCGTGACATGTGGCGCACGGGCACGCCGCTGACGCTGATCTACACCACGGTGATCGTCGCGATGATCAACCTGCTCTACTGACCTGGCGCGTTGCCCAAGCGCACTTCGCCATCCGCGCAATGCACCGCGACTTCGCGCAGATGTTCGCCGCGACAGGGGCCGGCGACACACTCGCCACCGGCCAACTCGAAACTTGCGCCATGCACCGCGCACACCAGAAAACCATCCTTGCTGCGCAGGAACTCGCCCGGCGCCCAATCCAACCGACGTCCCGCATGTGGGCAGACATTCAGCCAGGCACGCACGGTGCCATTGGCAGCGCGATGCAGGATCAGTGACTCGGCATCGCCGTCGACCACCGCTTCGACTTCGTGAAGGCTATCTGCGAGCAAACCATCCACCTGCAACAAGGGCGGATGCGAGCTGCACTGAGCTTCACCGTTTAACGAAGTACTCACAACTGGAATCCACACCCGTCCGATACTTGTCACCATTGTGTCATGGCGCCTTCGCGCCTCGGGAGTCCAACCTCGATGTCTGTCTTTCGTGCTCGTTCGTTCCAGGGCTTTCGTTTCGACCCGTTCAAGGCGCCACGCAGGCCGCGCCACCGGATCCTGCGCTGGGTCTTCGGCGTGGTCGGCGTTGCCTTGTTGATCGGCTTGTTGTTCGTGAGCGTGTTCGTTGGCGTCGCCATGCTCGGCGTGGGACTGCTGGTGCGCCTGTTGAGGCGGCGCAGCAACCCGGTTGCCGTTGGCAATACGATCACGGGCGACTATCGCGTGCTGCCCAAGGCAGACCTGCCGCTGGCCCGCTGAGTGGCTGACCTGATTGATGCGGGGACAATCCCGCGGATTCCGGTCCAGGATGCGAGCGGTGCCAGCCTCGGCGATTTCCCGGTTCGACGCATTTATTGCGTGGGCCGCAACTTCGCCGACCATGCGCGCGAGATGGGTGCCACTGCACCGGCTTCGAAAGAAGCTCGTGGTTCGCCCGTATTTTTCTGCAAGCCAGCGGATGCGATTGTCATCGATGGCAATGTGCCCTACCCACCCGGCACCAACAACCTGCACCACGAGGTCGAGTTGGTGGTGGCGCTTGGTCGTGACGCTCCAACGGGCGTGCTGGCCGCTGAAGACGCGATGCCCCTGGTATTCGGTTACGGCATCGGCTTGGACCTGACCCGGCGCGACCTGCAAGCTGCGGCCAAGGCCCAGGGCCTGCCATGGGATATCGGCAAAGGATTCGACTATTCCGCGCCCGTCAGCGCGTTATTGCCCGCCGCGATGATTGGCGACTACAGCTCCCTGGATATCAGCCTTCAGGTCAGCGGCGAGACGCGCCAGCATGGCCATCTGTCAGACCTGATCTGGGATGTCGCCGACATCCTGCATGAGCTGTCGCTGCTGTATGCATTGCGCGCCGGCGACGTGATTTTCATGGGCACGCCAGCCGGAGTCGGCCCGTTGCACGTAGGTGACCACTACCTCGCAAGCTTGGGCACCCTGCTCGAGCTGCCTGGACACATCCAGCCGCCGAAGTAGGCCTGACGTTCCATCCGAATTTTCATTGTCATGCGCTTATCACTGGGGACGAACACACATGGGCATGCTCAGCGAGTTCAAGGAATTCATCGCCAAGGGCAACGTCATGGACCTGGCGGTGGCCGTGGTCATCGGCGCGGCATTCGGCAAGATCGTCACAGCCTTCGTCGACAAGATCATCATGCCGCCAATCGGGCTGTTGATTGGTGGCGTTGATTTCGCGAAATGGGCCATCACCCTGAAAGCCGCCACCGTGGATGCGGCCGGCGTGGCAGTTCCTGCC
Source organism: Thermomonas sp. (assembly GCA_046595415.1). Classification (GTDB taxonomy): domain Bacteria; phylum Pseudomonadota; class Gammaproteobacteria; order Xanthomonadales; family Xanthomonadaceae; genus Thermomonas. The sequence goes on along the minus strand of JBKJOY010000398.1, from coordinate 1,979 downwards.
GTGGTATTGGGCGTCGGCGAGTTCCTCAACACCTTGATCCAGTTCCTCATCGTCGCGCTGGCCGTGTTCCTGGTGGTCAAAGCAGTCAACCGCATGCAGCGCAAGCAAGAAGTGCCACCCGCAACAGTAGAGATCGCCGAAGAAGTGCTTTTGCTGCGCGAGATCCGCGACTCGCTGCAGCGGTAGTCGGCGAAGTAACCATCCAATCAGCGCCGGCATGACCACCGGCACAGCGCATCGAAACCGCAGGCTGCTACGCTCGCGGTTTCGTGGTTTTCGCGCCCGGATTTTCCAGCTTGCCCGGCGCAACCCAGCACTCACCCGAGGAGATCGCGCGATGCGCCGTACTGTCCTGTTGCTTGCACTTGCCGTTGCACTCGGCGCGCCGCTGCATGCGCAAACCACGACCCGCATTGGCGACGCGGCGTTGAAAACCGCTGTGCAATTACGTGCAAAGGCGTTGTCTGACGATACCGGCTGGATGGTCGTCGAGTCGCTGACGACCGAGGTTGGCCCGCGTCTGGCCGGCAGCGAAGCCGATGCCCGCGCCGTGGCCTGGGCGGTGGCGAAGTTCAAGGCACTCGGCTACGACAAAGTATGGACCGAACCGGTCACCTTTCCGATGTGGGTGCGCCGCAGCGAACATGGACAAGTATTGGGCGGCAGCGCGCAAAACCTGGTGCTGACCGCGCTCGGCGGCAGCGTGGGCGGCACGGTCGAAGGCGAAGTCGTGCGCTTCCCGGACCTGGCTGCATTGCAGGCGGCGCCGGACGGCTCGCTGAAAGGCAAGATCGCCTTTGTCGATTACCAGATGCAGCGCAAGCAGGACGGCAGCGACTATCGCAACGGTGGCGGCATCCGCTGGGGTGGCCCGTCGGTGGCAATCCAGAAAGGTGCCGTCGGTTTTCTCATGCGTTCGGCCGGAACCGATACCTCGCGCGCCGCGCATACCGGCAACACCCGTTACCAGGATGGGCTCACGCCAATTCCGGCCGCTGCGCTGTCGACGATTGATGCCGCGCAGCTCGCACGCCTCGTCGCGATCGGCCCGACGCGGGTGAAGGTGTCACTTGATTGCGGCTTCGACGGCGAATACACCTCGCAAAACGTGATCGGTGAAATCACTGGCAGCGAAAAACCCGATGAGATCGTGCTGCTCGGCGGTCACCTGGATTCCTGGGATCTGGGCACCGGCGCGATCGACGATGGCGCCGGCATCGCCATCAGCATGGCCACCGGCACCCTGCTCAAGCCGATGAAACCACGCCGCAGCATTCGTGTCGTCGCGTTCGCAAACGAAGAGCAGGGCCTGTTCGGTGGCCGTGCGTATGCCGAAAGGCATGCGGGCGAAGTGAGCAAACATGTGATCGCCGCGGAAAGCGATTTCGGCGCCGACAAGATCTACCAGTTCGACAGCAGCGCGGCCAAGCTGCAACCGGAAGCGATGGCGCAAATCTCGGATGCCCTGGCACCACTGGGCATCAAGTGGATGCCGGGCAAGGGTGGCCCGGAATCGGATATCGAAGTCATGGCCGGCCTCGGCATGGCCTGGGCATCGCTGGGACACGACGGCACCAACTACTTCGACCTGCACCACACCGACGAAGACACGCTCGACAAGATCGATCCCAAGCAACTTGCGCAGAACGTGGCCGCCTACGTGGTGTTGGCCTGGCTGGCTTCACAGGCCGACGGCGATTTCGGTAGCGCTCCGAAGCCGGCCGAGGCCGCAGCACACTGACGATTCCCCATCACGTTGCGGAGGACCTCGATGCGCTTTCGGTACGCATCGGAACGCTGACAATCCTTGCGTTCTTCCGTCATCCGGCGGCACACCGGGATGACCAGCAACACACTCGCGCTCTACGCGCGGTTGCTCTTCCAACGTGCCAACAGCACCGCACACGCAGCCGACACATTCAGGCTCTCCACCGCGCCGCTGCCGGGAATTGACAGATTGAAGTCGCATGCCGCGCCAA
>JBKJOY010000212.1:0-3425 GCA_046595415.1 Thermomonas sp. | reverse complement strand
TGCGCCGATCATCTGGCGCCTGAAGGCGTTGGACGTGCCGTTGCCGAAGGACGGCAAGGTGATCGAGGACTACGGCAACCGCATTTTCCGCAATCCCGGTTTCATGCGCAGCCTGACCGAGCAGGAAAAGGCCCTGCATGACATGCCGCTGTGATGGCCGCCTGAGATGGGCGAAGACACCTCGCACATGACCAGCCAGCGGCCGTACCTGTTGCGGGCACTGTACGAGTGGATTGCGGACAACGGCATGACCCCGCACGTGCTGGTGAATGCCACCCTGGCGGGCGTGCGGGTGCCACTGCACGCGGTGAAAGAGGGGCGCATCGTGCTCAACATCGCCGAGCGCGCCGTCGCCAAACTCGAATTGGGCAACGACGTGCTGCGTTTCACCGCGCGCTTCGCCGGCGTGAGCCAAGTCGTGAATGTGCCGTTGGAAGCAGTGATCGCGATCTACGCGCGGGAGACCGGGCAGGGGATGGCTTTGCCAGAGGATCCCCGTGCCGCAACGTCGTCCGGGTCGGTGCCCACGGCGATCGAATCCGACCAGCAGGACGTCCAGGAGCCCATGCCGGAATCCGAGGAAGGCGAGCACGACCGTCCCACCGAGCCGCCGCCCAAGCGAGGCAGTCACCTGCGGATCGTCAAGTAGTGTGGGGAACGCGCCCGGTCGTGAACGCGATGAGGTTCAGTGCAGGGGGAATGCCTGCACTACCGCTTGTGCGGCTCGGCTTGGTCCGCTGAATCCGACCAGTCGGCGACCCTGCAGTACCACCCGTCCGATGCGGCGATTCTGCCCGTCATCGGAATATTCGAAGCGGAAACTGCGCTCAACCCCTAGCCAACCGTTGTCGTTGCGGCGCAGGCGCATGCCGATCGCATGGACGGATTCGTCCAACCACTGCACATTGGCGGCCTGGCAGGCGTCGCGGCCAATTTCCGCTGCACGTTCAGCCGAGGCGCGCGCGCTGCTGAAGTAGAAAAACGCAAATGCACCGACGATCATTAGAATAAGCAGGGTAGGCATGCGGCTACTGTGGTGACGCAGGCAAGGAAGCGCAAGTCGATCAAATCACGAAGGAGCTTCGCGCATGACCATGAAACTGGTATTCCCGGGTAGCGAGCGTGCCCAGATGTTGCTGGAAGAACGCCAATACACCATTGGAACCGACGCAAATTCGGACGTGGTGCTGGTGGAGGCCGGCATGGCTCCGCGGCTCTGCGAATTGGCCGTCTCTACCCAAGGCGTGCAATTACACGTGCCGAACGGCTGCCATGTCGCCGTCAACGAGCGTCCGGTGACAGGCCTGATCGCGTTGCGTTCTGGTGACACGATGGCGTGCGGCACCACCCGGATTCGGCTGGTCAGGATCGATGCGGTCACCGATTCAGGGCTGGCATTGCCGGCGACTGACGGCGGTGTTGAAGTCCAAGCCACCATGGTGCGCCCGGTGCTGCCGAAATTCGTGTTGCGCGGTATGTCCGGCGAGCAATTCGGCAAGAGCTATCCCTTGCAAGCCAGCCTGGTGGTGGGCCGTGCGGATGACGCCAGCCTGTGCCTGCCGATGGAAGGCATCTCCCGCCAACACGCACGCCTGACGCCTGCGGGCGATGAGGTTCTGGTGGAAGACCTGGGCTCGGCGAACGGCACCTGGATCAACGGCAAGCGCATCAGCCGTGGCCAGGCAGTCCACGGCGACGAGGTTCGCTTCGACACGCAACGGTTCCAGTTGGTGGTGCCGGGCCACATCGCTGCGGCGCCCGCAAGCAACGGTGCGCGTCAGCGTCCGCGCGCGATGCTTCTGATCGCCGCGCTGATCGCCTCGGCGTGCGTCATCGGACTGATCCTGTTACGACAAGGATAGCGTTGCAGGCGGTTCGCCGAGTTTCAGCGAAAAGTCGATGGCATGGACGTGCTTGGTCAGGCCGCCGATTGAAATGCAGTCGACGCCGTCCTCGGCGATTGCGCGCACGGTGGTCATGTCCACGCCACCAGATACCTCCAGCGGGATAGCGCCATTGAATGGCGCAGCGTGCGCGATGCGCACGGCTTCGCGGCGGGTATCGGCCTCGAAATCATCGATCAGGACGCGGGTGCAGCCCGTGGCAAGTGCTTCGCGCAACTGATCCAGGGTCTCCACTTCCACGATCAGCGGCAAGTCAGGATGCAGCATGCGGGCACGCGTGATTGCCGCTGCCACCGAACCGAACGCACGGATATGGTTTTCCTTGAGCATCATCGCGTCGAACAGGCCCATCCGATGATTGACGCCGCCGCCGACGCGCACCGCGTATTTCTGCGCCATGCGAAGGCCCGGGATCGTCTTGCGTGTATCCAGGATGTGGGTACCGGTCCCGCGCACCGCATCCACATACGCGGCAGTCGCGGTGGCGGTGCCGCTCAGGGTCTGCAGGAAATTCAGGGAAGCGCGCTCGGCGGTCACCAGACTGCGGTTATGCCCAACCAGCGTCGCAATGACGGTGCCCTTGGAGAGTCGGTCGCCCTCCTCGCAGCGCCAGTCGATGCGTACAGCTGCATCCAGCGCACGATGACAGGCATCGAACCAGGGCCTCCCGGCGACGACGCAATTTTCCTTGCACAGCAGGTAAGCACGATCCGGCGCATCGTCCAGCAGGCTGGCGGTGGCGTCGCCGCTGCCGATATCCTCGGCCAGCGCGTCTGCCACGTCCGCTTCGATCACCGCAATGGCGGGCGGCAGGACACGCACGCGCATGCCCTCGCTCATGCCCTCGGGAAACCGTCGATCTGCGCGGTCGAGATGCCTTCTTCGACCAGCAACACCGGAATGCCATCGTCGATGCGGTAGATGGTCTTGCGATCACGGGTCAGCAAAGCTTCGCGCAATGGCTCGGACTGCGCGGCGTCATCCACGCGCCGGACATTGCCGGATGCGATCGCCTGGTTCAGTGCGTCCAGTCCGGCGCCATCCAGCATCGCGAGCGGTTGCCGCGATGCGGGGCAGGCCAGGATGTCGAGGAGTTTGCGATCCATGTCGATGCCGCTTGGTCATGCCGATAATGGGCGTGGATCGGTAGAATAACGGTTTCGCGCCGGACACAGCCATGCCAGTCACGCCAGTCGCACCAGCAATGGACACGCCCTTGGTCGGCATCGTGATGGGCTCGCGCTCCGACTGGGAGACGATGCAGCACGCGGCCGCGAAACTGGAAGCGCTCGGCGTGCCACACGAAGTGCGCGTGGTGTCCGCGCATCGCACGCCTGATGTGTTGTTCGAATACGCTGCGAGCGCGCACGCGCGCGGCCTGCGCGCCATCATTGCGGGTGCCGGTGGTGCTGCGCATTTGCCCGGGATGCTGGCGGCCAAGACTGCCATCCCCATACTCGGGGTGCCGGTGCAGAGCAAGGCGTTGAATGGCATGGATTCGCTGCTGTCGATCGTGCAGAT
>JBKJOY010000240.1:0-8566 GCA_046595415.1 Thermomonas sp. | reverse complement strand
GTTCAGCGATTGGAGCCGCGACGTGGCCATCGCTGCGTCGGAAGCGCGCGAGCGGATCGACGTGATCCGGGACGAACTGCCGGACGATTTCCGCCGCTATTTCGTGCGTCGCTGGAGCACCGGCGACCAAGAGGCGATCGGCCTGCGCATGACCAGCGGTAACGATCTCACCAACCGCGGCGACCTGATCGAGCGCAGCCTCAAGCAGCGACTGGAACGGCTTCCCGGGGTGGCCCGGGTGGAAGTGGAGGGCGTGCCGACCGAAGAGGTCCTGATCGCGATTCAACCGGACCGGTTGAGCGCGAACGGGGTGGGGCTGAACGAGCTGGTGGCGCGCCTGCAGGCCGCGAACTTCTCGGTATCCGCCGGCCAGATCACCGATGAAGGGCGGCGCCTGCGGATCCAGCCCCGGGGCGAGCTGGTGGACTTGCAGGCGCTGCGCGACTTGCCGATCGGCGCCAGCGGCACGCGCCTGTCCGACATCGCCGACGTGGTCATGCAGCCGCAGCGCATGAACTACGTGCGCCAGGTCGACGGCCAGCCATCGGTGGGCGTGGACATCTACAAGGAACGTGCGGCCAACCTGGTCGAACTGTCGGCCAACGTGCGCCGCGAAGTGGAAGCGCTGCAGCAGGACCCGGCGCTGCGTGGCATCACCATCGAGGTCAACAACGACCAGGGCAAGGAGGTCGTCAGCTCGCTGACCGCGTTGGCGGAAGCGGGGGGCATCGGCCTGCTGCTGTCGATCGCCGTCCTGTATTTTTTCCTGCGCCACTGGCCTTCGACGCTGATGGTGACCACGGCGATCCCGATCTGTTTCGTGATGACGCTCGGATTCATGTATTTCGCGGGCGTGACGCTCAACATCCTTTCGATGATGGGACTGCTGCTGGCAGTCGGCATGCTGGTCGACAATGCGGTAGTGGTGGTCGAAAGCATCTACCAGGAACGCGAGAAGTACCCGGACCAGCCCCGCCTGGCTTCGGTGATCGGCACCCGCCACGTGGCCATCGCGCTGAGCGCGGGCACGCTGTGCCACTGCATCGTGTTCCTGCCGATGATGTTCGGTGAGAAGAACATGATCACCATCTACCTGACCCAGTTGGCGGTCACCATCTCGGTGTCGCTGCTGGCCTCTTGGCTGGTCGCGATCAGCCTGATTCCCATGCTGTCGGCGCGCATGCAGACACCACCTGCGGTGAGGTCGCCCTTCATTTCACGGCTGCAGGCACGCTATGCAAAGGGCCTGCGCTGGTCACTCGGGCATCGTGGATGGAGCGTGTTGGCCATCGTGGTGATCAGCCTGCTCAGCATCATTCCGATGAAACTCACCAAGGCCGATTCCGGCGACGAGCAAGACCCGACCGAAATCGCGATTTTCTACCAATGGCAGGGCTCTTATTCCAAGGAAGAAATGGGCAAGGAAGTGGCCAAGGTCGAGGCGTTCGTCAACGCCAACCGCAAGCGTTTCCACGTCGAGCAACTGTATAGCCGTTACAGCGAGCAAGGCTGGGCGCAGACCCGGTTGACGGTCGATGCAAAGGACTCGGAAGCTTCGAAAAAGATCCAGGACGACCTGCGTACTGGTTTGCCGAAGTCGGCCCGCGCCAATATCGGCATTGGTCGGCAGGGCGGCATGGGCGGAGGTGATGAGAAGGGTATCCAATTCAGCCTGACCGGTGATTCCACCCAAACGCTGAAGGAATTGGCTGCAGACGTCATCCCGATCCTGTCACGCAGCAAGAACCTGCGTGATGTACGCGTGGACACCGGCGACAGCAACAGCGAATTGGCGGTGCGGGTGAACCGCGAACGTGCCGCGTCGTTCGGCTTCAGCGCGGATCAGGTGGCGAAGTTCGTGGGCATGGCATTGCGCGGCTCCTCATTGCGCGCATTCCATCGCGGCGAAGTCGAGGTACCGGTCAACGTGCGTTTCGCGGGTGCGGAGCATTTTGGATCCGCCGACCTGGAGTCGTTCAACGTGCGTGCTCCCGATGGGCGTTCGGTGCCGCTGCTGGCGATGGTCGATGTCAGCGTGAAGCCGTCCTCCACCACCATCCAGCGCATGAACCGGCAGACCATGCTCAAGGTCGAAGCCAGCCTGGCCGGCGATGCGACCATGCCGGATGCACGCAAGGAAATTGAAGAGACGCTCAAGCACGTGCAATTTCCGCCCGGCTACAGCTATACCTTCGAAGGTGGCGGCTTTGGCTTTGATGTGGACGCGCAGGCGCAAATGCTCGGCAACATCGGGATCGCGCTGATCCTGATGTTCATCGTGATGGCGGCGGTCTTCGAATCACTGCTGTTCCCGCTCGCCATCATGAGTTGCGTGCTGTTTTCGATCTTCGGCGTCTACTGGCTGTTCTGGCTGACCGGCACCGAATTCAACATCATGGCCATCATCGGCATCCTGGTGCTGATGGGGGTGGTGGTGAACAACGGCATCGTGATGGTCGAACACATCAACAACCTCAGGCGTCGCGGGATGAGCCGGACGGATGCCTTGGTTGAAGGCAGTCGTGAACGCTTGCGGCCGATCATGATGACGATGGGCACCGCGATCCTGGCGATGGTGCCGATCGCCGTGTCGAATACCCAGATTGCCGGTGATGGCCCGCCGTACTATCCGATGGCACGCGCGATCGCAGGTGGATTGGCGTTCTCCACGGTGGTCAGCCTGCTGTTCCTGCCGACGATCTATGCGTTGCTGGACGATCTGCGCAGCGGCAGCGGCAACCTGGTCAGGCGTGCGCGCCTGAGCCGGCAACAGCGGCGGGAGTTGCGGGCACAGCCAGCTGCTTGATGCAACTGGCCCGCGTACGGGTCGAACCTTGTGCTTCGACCCGTACGTGTCTCGGTGGTGATCGCAGCGCTTGCGCGGTTACAGCAACTTTCCAAGAATTCGCGCACCCGCGATCCATACGCCGATCGCACTGCCGATATTGGTCAGGATGAACACCAGCACCACCCGGCAGACGCGATTGCGATACCAGCCGCCCAACGTCTGCGCATCGTCGCGCAGCGCAAGGAAGTCGGGATAGCTCGGTTTGCGCAGATGCACTTCCGTCAACGCGCTGAACATGCCCGGCGGCAGGCCCGGACGGAAGGGCTTCAATGGTGCTGAAATCGCCGCGGCCAGAACGCTGAGCACATGACCGCGGGCGAGCAGGGCGCCCAAGCCGGCCAGACCCCCCGTCCATGCGACCCACTGCAACAGCAGTTCGCGACCCAGATCTTGGCCACCATGCGCATAACCCCAGGCGATGCCTGCGGTGATCAGCAGCATCAGGACAATGGTGATCCACGGGATCTTGCGCTTGCTGGTGACCTGCACAAGCTCATTGGCGATGTCGCCGGGCACGCGTGTTTCTTCGGCCAGGTAACCTGCCATGCCCTTCAAATGGCCAGCGCCGACCACGGCCAACACGCGTCTGGCGCCATCGCTGCGTTCGCGCAGCCGCGCGGCCATGAACTGGTCGCGTTCGTCGATCAGCGTGGCGAATAGCGAGGGGGTATCGCGCGCGAATTCGCCGAAACTCGACTCCAGCATGTCGCCTTCCTTGAGGCGCTCGATATCGCTTTCATCGATGTCATCGCTGGAAAACAGTCCGCCGCCGAGGCTGGCGATCAGCTTCATCCGGTCCCACCAACTCAGTGTCTGCAGGATCCGGCGGAAGGTGATGCCGACATCGCGGTCGATCAATTGCAGCGGCAGGCCGCGAGCAGTCGCCTCCAGCGCAGCTGTCTTGAGTTCCGCGCCCGGCTCGACGTCGAGTTGCTCGGCAAGCCGGCGCTGGTAAGCCGCCAAGGCCAGATTGGCGGCGAACGGTGCGACCTTGCGCTCGCGGATCACCTTGACCAGGTCAAGTTGGGCTAGCGCATCTGGTTCGGTCAACGCCTTGTGGCGTTGCTCGTCAAGTTCCACCGCAATCGCATCGAACTTGCCGCTGGCAATCGCTGAGCGCACCGCATCGATGCTCGCTTTGGAAATGTGCGCGGTGCCGAGCAACGTGTAGTGCACGCCGTCTCGTTCGATCTCGATGTGCGGTTGATCGGTCCAGTCAGCGGCGTCGGCCGCGGTGACGTCAATCACGGTAGCGTTTCGTGATGTCGCCATAGGCGTCGATTCGCCGGTCACGCAAAAACGGCCAGATCCGGCGCACGTGTTCGCTGCGCTGCATGTCGACTTCTGCCATCAGGATCGTGGGGTCAGTGCCGGCTTCGGCGATGAATTCACCTTGCGGCCCGAGCACATGCGAATTACCCCAGAAATCGATTCCCGAGGCCTCGATTGGGGATGGTTCGTGGCCGACGCGATTGCAACTCAATACCGGCAAGCCATTTGCAACCGCATGCCCGCGATGGCTGAGGATCCAGGCATCACGCTGACGGGTTTTTTCGGCGGTGTCGTCGGAGGGGTCCCAGCCAATCGCCGTGGGATACAGCAGCAACTCGGCACCCGCGAGCGCCATCAGGCGCGCGGCCTCCGGATACCACTGGTCCCAACAGACCAAAACGCCCAAGCGACCCACGCTGGTATCAATCGGGGTGAACCCGAGGTCGCCGGGAGTGAAGTAGAACTTTTCGTTGAAGCCTGGATCGTCCGGGATGTGCATCTTGCGGTACCTGCCCGCGGTGCTGCCATCGGCGTCGAAGACCACGGCCGTGTTGTGGAACAGGCCTACCGCGCGCTTTTCGAACAGCGAACTGACCAGGACGACCCCATGTTGTTTGGCAAGCGCACCCAAGCGCTCGGTAGACGGCCCCGGGATCGGCTCGGCGAGGTCGAACTCGTCCACGGATTCGTGCTGGCAGAAATACGCGCCGTTATGCAATTCCTGCAGCAACACCAGCTTGGCGCCGCTGGCGGCAGCCTCGGCCACGCGGGTTTCGATCAGTGCAAGGTTTGCCGAGGCGTCGCCCTGGTTGCGCTCCTGGATCAGCGCGACGGAGAGTTTGTCGAGCTTGGCCATCAGACCAGTCCTTCGGGAAGTTGCATGGTGATGCAGTGCAGGCTGCCGTTCTGCCAGATCAGCGCACGGCAGGGCACCTGCACGATCTCGCGATCCGGGAACGCGGCGGCCAGCACGGCTGCCGCCTCGATATCGGCCGGGTCACCGTAGGCTGGCATCAACACTGCGCCGTTGATGATCAGGAAGTTGGCATAACTGGCCGCAAGCCTGCGCGTGTCGCCGTTCTCACCGATGTCGATAACTGGTTTCGCCCATGGCAGCGCAAACAGCCGGTACGGTTGACCATCGCGCGTGCGCAGCGCCGCGATCTCATCGGCCATCGCCTGCAAGCCGGCATGGTGCGAGTCTTCGGGATCGTCGCAGGCCTGGAACACGATGGCGTCCGTGGAGGCGAAGCGGGCCAGGGTATCGATATGGGCGTCGGTGTCGTCGCCTTCCAGCGCGCCATGGTCGAGCCAGAGCACGCGATCCTGCCGCAGCCATGCGGCGAGTTTCGTGGTCAGTTCCTCGCGGCTGGCATCCGGATGACGCTGGTGAAGGCACTGCCAGGTGGTCAGCAAGGTGCCTTCGCCATCGGTTTCAACGGCGCCGCCTTCCAAAGCAAAATCAATTGGTTGGCGTGTATTTGTGATAAACAACTTCTGATCAGTCAGCTGTTCGATCAGACGGTCGTCGTTGCTTGCAGCGAACTTGCCGCCCCAGCCGGTGAAACGGAAATCGAGCAGAAGGAAGCGGCTGGCGTCGCCCAGTCCGCGCTCAATCAACGTGATTGGCCCGCTGTCGCGCAGCCAGGTGTCGTCATACGCCGCGGTGACGAAGCGGACCCGAGCCATGTCGATCCGGTTGGATCGCAGGCGCATCTCCGCATAGGTTTCGATGTCGTCGTCAGCCACGCAAACCACCAACCGCTGGAAACGGGTGATCGCAGATACCAACGCGATGTAGGTCTCCTCGACCTCGGCAAGGCGATCAGCCCAGTCGGTGTCAGCGTTCGGCCACGCAATCAGCACCGCCGCCTGGGGTTCCCACTCGGCGGGGAATCGCACGCATGGAACAGTCATTGGCTTCAGGTGGTGGGAGGCTTCGGGCCAATCTCGTACGAGTCAGCCTTGTTCATCACGACATTGAGGACTTTGGTCCGTTCGAAATACACGGTGTAGTTGGCATACGTCCAACGGTTGATGGTTGGCCAGTCACGTTTCTGGCCGCCGCGCGGGTCCAGTCGATCCAGGGGCGCGCCGTAGCGTGCCTCGACTTGGGCCATGCTCATGCCGCGAGAAGGCAGGTTCGCGGGTTTTTCCTGCACCCGTTCGACCAGCAAGGTGTCGCCGTACATCGCTCGGTCTTGCGCAAGGGCAGCGTTGCCCAAACCAAGCAGGAGCGCTGAACTGGCGATTTGAAGCAGGATGCTGCGGGACAAGCGGTTCATGGCGACGCTCCCAGTGCATGTGAAGACGGAGCACGGATTCTATGCCCAATCCGTGAACAGCCCGCGAGGGCAGGCGATTGGCGTGTGTATTCCACAATCAGGTCCTGCAGATGCGACGAAGGCCGCACGTGGCGGCCTTCGAACGCACAACCTGCGCCTGACTCAGCGCTGGCGCGCTTTGAAACGCGGATTGGACTTGCAGATCACGAAGACCTTGCCACGACGGCGAACTACCTTGCAGTCGCGGTGACGGTTCTTCGCCGACTTCAGGGAGGACAAAACCTTCATGACAGAACCTCGGCAAAAATTTGGAGTGATGGGCGGAAGCAGGTGTCGACATGACCGCTGCTGGTTCGCAATTGAAAACGCGAAGCCGCACATTCTAACGGGTTATGTTCCACCGAATCAATAGCTTGTGAACCAAGGATTGGTGTCCGTCTTCGAGCTGTCGAAATGGCGTGCGATGACACCAAGTTCGCCATAATCGCTGGATGCAAACTCCCGCGAACCAAGTCTCCGCCCCCGTGCTCACCATTGACGGCCCTTCCGGCTCGGGCAAGGGCACCATCAGTCGTATTGTGGCCCAGCGGCTGGGTTGGCACTACCTGGATTCCGGCGCGCTTTACCGTGCGGTCGGCATTGCAGCGAGCTGGGCTGACCTCGATTTGTCCGATGCGTCAGCCTTGGTGCGCTGTGCCTTCGATACGGAGGTCGGCTTCCGTGACGATGCGCGGGGCGAGCCGCGGGTGATCGTCAACGGTCAGGACGCTACCGATGAGTTGCGCACCGAAACCGCGGGTGGTGCTGCGTCGGCCATTGCCGCCATTCCAGAGGTCCGGGCGGCGCTCAAGGATCGCCAGCGCGCCTTTCGCCAGCTGCCCGGGTTGGTGGCCGATGGCCGAGACATGGGGACCGTGATCTTCCCGGATGCCGGGCACAAGGTCTTCCTCACCGCCAGCGCCGATGAACGGGCCGAAAGGCGTCATAAGCAGTTGAAGGACAAAGGGGTTTCGGTTACATTGGACGGTCTGCTACGCGAGATTCTCGCGCGTGACGCCCGCGATGCCAATCGCGCGGTGGCGCCCCTGCGGCCGGCTGATGACGCCGTCCGCATCGACACCACCGGTCTTGGCATCGAAGCCGTGGTCGCGCAGGTGCTGGACGTGATGTCCCGCCCTGCCGGCTGAGCCGCACGGACCAAGCGTGGCAGAACTGTTCCGCGACAGCCCCTCGGCTGCCGCGGTTTTCCTTCAACCATCACACATGGCCACGCACTGCACGCAGCGTCAAAAGCTGCAGCGCAATGCCACACCCCAGGTGGGCCGATGTTCGCAGCATGGTGCTGTGGCGCGACCCGTGTATCCACTGAGATTCCCAATGAATGCCGCAATGACCGAATCCTTCGCTGAACTGTTCGAACAGAGCCAGGCCCACATCGCCAAGCTCAAGCCCGGCTCCATCGTCAAGGGCATCGTGGTCGAAGTCCGCAATGACGTCGTGGTGATCAATGCCGGACTGAAGTCCGAAGGCATCGTGCCGATCGAACAGTTCCGCAATGACGCCGGCGAGATCGACGTGGCTGTGGGCGACGAAGTCAAGGTCGCACTTGACTCCCTCGAGAACGGTTTCGGCGAGACCGTGCTGTCGCGCGAGAAAGCCAAGCGCGCCATGGTATGGGACGAGCTCGAGGAAGCCCTCGAGGCCAACGCCACCATTGTTGGTCGCATCAGCGGCAAGGTGAAGGGCGGTTTCACCGTCGATATCAAGGACGTCCGCGCATTCCTGCCCGGTTCGCTGGTCGATGTGCGGCCCGTTCGCGATCCGGTGTACCTGGAAGGCAAGGAGCTGGAATTCAAGCTCATCAAGCTGGATCGCAAGCGCAACAACGTGGTCGTCTCCCGCCGTGCGGTGGTCGAGAGCGAGCATTCGGAAGAGCGCGAGCAGCTGCTCGAGAAGCTGGTCGAGGGCGCGGTGCTGAAGGGCGTGGTCAAGAACCTCACCGATTACGGCGCGTTCGTGGATCTCGGCGGCATCGACGGCCTGTTGCACATCACCGACATGGCCTGGAAGCGCGTGCGCCATCCGTCCGAAGTGGTGGAAGTGGGCGCCGAGCTCGACGTGCGCGTGCTCAAGTACGACAAGGAGCGCAACCGCGTGTCGC
>JBKJOY010000124.1:0-7398 GCA_046595415.1 Thermomonas sp. | reverse complement strand
CCCGGATGAACAGTCGATCAGATCGACGCCGTCCTGGGGCAACGTGCCACGCGCCGACATTCCCGTGGCTCCCGGCTACCAGGTGCCGTTCGCCTCGAGAATCCGTCGCGAGGCCGGCGTCGCCACCGGTGCAGTGGGGCTGATCACCACTGCTGAACAAGCCAACGCGATCCTCATCGACGGTGATGCAGATCTGATCCTGATCGCCCGCGAATCCTTGCGCGATCCCTATTTCCCGCGTCGCGCCGCTAAAGCGCTTGGCGTTGGGATTGAAGTGCCGGCTCAATACCGACGGTCGTGGTGACGATCGCGAAATGGTTTCACCTTGCCAGCATGCCGCTGCGCGGATAGTGACCTATCCCCAAAGGCAAGGAACGCCGACATGCAACGTGCAACCCGCATTGCCATCCTCGCAACGGATGGATTCGAACAATCCGAGCTGCAGGGCCCGATGAAGGGTCTTCAGGAAGCAGGTTTCGACGTCGATGTGGTCTCGCTTGCCGCGGGCCAGATACGCGGATGGAAAGGCAAGGACTGGGGTGAGCCAGTCGACGTGGATGTGACCCTGGACGATGCGAATTCCAGCGACTATGCCGCGCTGGTGCTGCCGGGTGGCGTGATCAACCCGGACACGCTGCGCACCAAGCCGGCGGCAATCAAATTCGTGCAGGCGTTTGATCGCGATGGAAAACCACTGGCGGCAATCTGCCATGGCCCATGGCTATTGGTCGAAGCAGGTGTTGCTGCAGGCCGCACCGTCACATCCTGGCCGTCAGTGAAGACCGATCTGCAAAATGCGGGTGCGCGCTGGAAGGATGAAGAAGTCGTGGTGGATGGTCACATCATCACCAGCCGCAAGCCGGAAGACATTCCAGCTTTCACGCGGACGATTATTGAGGCGCTAGCCAAACAGCCGCGCAGCTGATCTGCAAGGCGTGATAACAGCCCGGCAGTGGTGCGGGTTGGGCGCCATCGCGCCATGTTCGCCACAAGCACGCGGAAATTTCGGGTTCCCCAAAAGCAACGGAAGCAACCAATCTTGGCTGCTTCCGTGAGTACTTCACTTCCAATGCTTGCGGAATCAGCCGTTCGTTTGCTGCGTGGTCGCTGCTGCTGGCTTGCGCTTGCTTGCGTGAGCGCTGGCACTCGGCGGTGTCTTCATGCGCAGGGGAGTGATCCCGAGGATTTCGATGCGACCACCGCGCTTCCTGAATTCTGCGATGTCGGCCGCGATACCCTGGCGGTCGAGTTCGTTGGCGTCGATGGTGGATTGTGCTGGCTTACGGGCCATGCGTCTCCTTCTTGCGTGGCGGGTTGACCTTGAACCATACACCAAATCAAGCATCAATTGCAATAAGAGCGGCAACGGTTTCCAAAGATCCGTGATTGTGAAACCGAAAATGCAGTTACCTTGAAATGTCGCACGTCGTCCCGTTAACCGTGGCTGCTTACATCGCAGCAAGCGACTCCGTCACTGGTTTTTCGAAAACATTTCCATTGGCGTCAACGACCAGGCGCGCGCGCGTGCCTTTGTAGTAATAGCTGGCGCGATAGAGACCGGCGTCCTCGCCCGTGCCGCGTTCGCACAGCACGGTGATTTTCTGCAAATCCATTAGCCGCTTGAACGTCGCTGGCTCAAGACCGAGCGCACGCGCTACCAGCGTGCCATCGATTTCGATGGCACGCTGGTGATTCAGATCGGTGGGAATGGATTTACCCAAGGCAACGGTCGCAATTCGCAATTACTGGACCGAGATGCTGCCCTTCATCAGGGTTGCGTGACCCGGGAAGCTGCAGAAGAAGTCATAGGGGCCACCGTCCTTGATCTTGCTGACGGCGAAGGTGACCGAGGTCGACTCACCACCACCCACCAACTTGCTATGCGCGATGACGCGGGTATCGCCTTCCTTGACATAGTTCGATGCGACACCTGCCCCCATTCCATCCGCTTCAACGGCCTGCATGTCGGACGTCTTGGCGATGACCACGTTGTGGCCCATTGCTGCCACCGGCATCTGGCCTGCGTGCTTGAGGTTGATCGTGAAGTTGGCGCATGAAGCCGGCACCACGATCGAGCCAACGTTGAACTGCATGGCGTCGCTGCCTTCGATCTGGGTAGCACAATTGGCAACGACAGCAGCCGGCTTGTCGCTTGCCGTTGCCGCGGCGGGGGCTACTTCAGGCGTTGCTGCAGCCATCGGGGTCTCGCTCGCCATCGGCGCAGCCTCAGTGGCGGCTGGAGCTGCTGCGACTGGTTCTGCTGGCGCCGGTGCCTTCTCGCTGCAGGCCATCAAGGCAAGTGCACATGAGGCGGTGAGCAGGGTGATTCTGGTTTTCATGGAGGATCCTATTGGTGGGGTTGGTGACGTGCATATCGGAACAAGCATTGGGAAGTACGCCCGCTAGTATTCGCCTTCATTCGGTACCCGTGCGTGAAAACACTTCGATGTCTCGGTTCAATTCGCGATTCATTGACATGCATCAAGAGGCACTGAGGAAGGACCGTGAGATCCAAGTAGCAAACAGCTACAAGCAGCATTTTATTCGGCTGATAATCGCCTCGTTACTTGACGCAGGATGGTCACCAGTGAAGATCGAGCTGAAACGCGTCTACGAACAGCCTGAGGCCAGTGATGGCAATCGCATCCTGGTGGAACGACTCTGGCCACGTGGGCTGACCAAAGAAAAAGCACAGGTTGATCTGTGGATGAAGGACATCGCGCCGACGACACGTTTGCGCAAGTGGTTCAACCACGATCCCGGCAAGTGGGAGGAGTTCCAGAAGCGCTATCGCGCCGAACTGCGCGAGAATGATGAGCAAGTCGCCCGTCTGAAAGACAAGATCGGAAAAGCGAAAGCAACCTTTGTCTATGCCTCCGAGGATGAAATCCACAATGCAGCGATCGTGCTGATGGACTTCCTCAAAGGCTAACCAGGGGCCGACCATCAAACTCGACGCCCAGCCCGGAATCACGACGTTGCAGCGCTTGCCGCGTGCCTTTTTCGAGCGCGATCCACGGGTGGTCGCGCCCGAATTGCTGAACAAGATCCTGTTGCGCGATGACGGGCGTGCCGGCCGAATCATCGAAGTCGAAGCTTATTGCGGCGTAGAAGATCCCGCTGCGCATACGTTCAACGGCCCCACCAAGCGCAATCGCACGATGTTTGGCCCGGCGGGGCACATGTATGTGTATTTCACCTACGGCATGCACTGGTGCTGCAACGCCGTCTGCGGCCCGGAAGGTGAAGGCTGGGGCGTGCTGCTGCGTGCGGTGCAACCGATTGCCGATATCGAGCACATGCGCGCTGCACGCGGTGGTACGCGCAGTGATCGAGAGTTGAGCAACGGGCCCGCGAAACTGACGCAGGCAATGGGCATCGATGGCAGTTTCGATGGTGCGGATCTCGTCCTGAACGACCGCGGGGTGAGCGTGCAAAGCGACGGCACTGCGCCACCAGGAAATCCATGCATGGATCCGCGTGTCGGCATCAGTCGTGCGAAGGAGTTTCCATGGCGGTGGCGTATTCCAGTGAACTCTGCGTCGGCTTGACCTAGGGTCGAATTGCGTCGATTCCACTGCGGAGAGCTGACCATCAAGGTGGGCTGCGATTTCTTGCGCAACTGCGTCGCCGCGCTTTTGAGATGATGTGCCATTGACCCAAGCTGGTGCCCATCCGTGATCCAACTGCACAAACCAGCGCGCCACGTCGTTGCTCCTGGCAATCGGGTCGCTTGGGCTGTGGCAAGTCTCGGCTGAGGGTATGGCACGCAAGCTTCGCATTGCGATCGTCGGCTATGGCACGGGCGGACAGGCAACGGCCTTGATGTTGTCGGCCGATGGCCATGACGTCGAAGTCTTCGAGCGCGCACCGGTGCTTGGGCCCGTGGGTGCCGGGTTTCTGCTGCAACCGGTCGGGTTGGCCGTGCTGTGGGAATTGGGTCTGCTGGATGCCGCTTTGGCGCACGGCGTGATCGTCAACCGGCTCTATGGCGAGACCGCCGCAGGCCGTCCTGTCATGGACATGCGCTATCGCGAGCTGGACACCCGTTTGTTCGGCTTGGGCTTGCAGCGTGGGGCGTTGTTCGGTTTGCTGGATGCGGCCTGGCGAGAAGGGCGCTGCATCCATGTCGGCCATCGGATCGTGACGGTCGACGCCGATGCCGGGACGCTGGTCGATGCCCACGGCAACTGCCACGGTGGCTACGACCTCGTGGTGATCGCAGATGGTGCTGCCTCGCAGTTGCGCAGCCAAGTGGTGCCTGCACGGCTGGACCGTCCCTACGCGTGGGGCGCGCAATGGTGCCTGGTCGAACAAGACCACTGGCCTTGGCCGGACGAACTGCAGCAACGTTACGTGGGCGCGCGGCGCATGGCCGGCATGTTGCCGGTTGGCACTCGCCCCGATGATTTGGTGCCGCGCTTGAGCTTTTTCTGGAGCTTGCCCATTGCTGCGTTGGATGGGGATCCGTCCGCTCGCCAATGGGAAAGTGAACTCGCGACATTGTGGCCGGAGGCTGCGGCGCGCCTGCATCAGGTTGATATTCCGAATGGGCTGATCGGCGCCCGCTATCGCGATGCCGTGCATCGACCGTGGTCGCGCGGGCGCGTGGTCTTGCTGGGCGATGCCGCCCACGCCATGAGCCCGCAACTGGGGCAGGGGGTCAACATGGCCCTGTTGGATGCGCGCGGTTTGCGCGACGCATTGCGGCTCGAGGGCGACATGGCTGCTTCACTGGCCCGCTACGAGCACGAACGCCGTGCGCATGTGGGCATCTACCATTTCTGGAGCCGTTGGCTCACGCCGCTGTTCCAATCGGAACATGACGGCCTTGCGTCGCTGCGCGACCGCGTGTTCCACCCGATGTCGCGCCTGCCAGGCGGTCGCTTGCAAATGCTGCGTGTGCTCACCGGAACCCGCCGCGGCTGGTTCGGGACGATGTTGCCGCCAGCCGGCTTCATCGAAGCACTCGCGGGATCAGTCGCGATCCGGCGCGCCCAGCGGGAATAACCCGCGATACGGCCGGGCCTCCTCGACCGCGCGTGCGAATGAGGGACGTGCCAGCAGGCGTTGGCGATACGCCAAGACGTGACTGAACCGCGCATCGATTGGATGCGTCCAGTCCGCGTAGAACAGGAATGGCGCGGCGCCACAATCGGCAAGGCTGAAGTCATGACCTGCGGCCCACTGGCGGTCGGTCATCACCTTGTTGAGCCACGCGTAGGCGGTGTCAAGCAGCGCGCGTGCCTCGCTGACGCCGCGCGCATCGCGCTCCTGCTCGGGTCGCATCTTGTCGAACACGAATTTCTGTTGCGGCGTGGAAATATAGTTGTCGAAGAAGCGATCCATCATGCGTACTTCAAGCGCGAGATCCGCGTCGGCGGGAATCAACGTCACCGGGCCTGGATGGTGGACCGCTAGGTATTCGATGATGGTCGTCGCCTCGATCACGACCCGGCCATCGTCCACCAGCAAAGGAAAGCGTTTGATCGGCCAAAGCGCAGCGAAAGCGGCGTAGTTGTCCGGGTGCTCGCCGTCGAGCGCCATGAATTCGAATGGCGTTTGGTTCTCGTATAACGCCACCAGCGCCTTCTGGCAGTAGGACGAAAAGGGATGGGCATACAACTTCAGTGCCATGACGCTGCTCCAGTGGTTGGTATGGCAGGACGCTGCAATGACCTGCATCCCCAAGACGACGAACGTAGGTGGCCGCGATCGACACCCAGGCTTGGGCTGGGAGTGGCGCGTTACCATGGCTGCCCCCATCAGCGAGACCTGCCATGTCCCTCTCCATGCACGATGCGTCCGTTCCAGTATTCAAGCAGATGCTGGCCAGCCTTGCCGATGTGTTGGCGAAAGCCGAGGCGCATGCCACGGATCGCAAGATCGAGCCGGATGCCTTGCTGCAGGCGCGGCTGTTTCCCGACATGTTCCCGCTGGCACGGCAGGTGCAGATTGCCTGCGACTTCGCCAGGAGCGTGCCTGCGCGCTTGGCCGGCGCAGAGGTGCCTGCATACGAAGAGGCTGGCCAAGGCTTCGCTGAATTGCAGGCCCGCATCGCCAATACCCAGGCCTTCATCGATGGCCTGCAGGCGTCGGCTTTCGAAGGCGCCGAAACGCGCGACATCGTATTGCGTCCGGGCACGCCGAAAGAACGCACGATCAGCGGCCAAGGCTACCTGCTGCAATACGGATTGCCACAATTCTTCTTCCATGTGACCACCACCTATGCGCTGCTTCGGCATAACGGGGTCGAGATCGGCAAGAAGGATTTCATGGGCGCCTATTGATTCCAGGCCGCTTGATCATTGCAGTGGCGCTGTTCCCGCTTGGGGGCAGCCTGTTCAAGAAAGTGACCCCGGTGGTCAAAGCACCTCGCGCCTGCCGAGGTGCCAAGTCATCGCCGCCAGTGCAATCAACCCGCCGATGAAGCCCAGTGCAAGCGTCAGCTGCGCGCGCACCGGATCGCTGGCGAGTTGGTTGACTGGAATTTGCCAAGGCAACACCGCACCGACCTTGGCCGACGTCGCCACCACTGCAAAGAACGTACCGCCAATGCCGACAGCCAGTGCAGGCACAAAACTGGCGTAACGCAGCGCGATCCACAACTGGACTGCCACCAGTAGCCACGCGGCGAGGAAGATCCGGCCGAGCAGCATCAAGAAAGTGGGGATATCCAGTGCGCCGCTGGCGGGGATGGCAGGCTTGAGCCAGCCTGCCATCAGCACCGATAGCGGTGCCAGCAAGGCAAGCAGCAGGCTCATCAACAGCACTACGGCGAGTACGCATGCAGCCTTTGCCGCATACAAGTGCCAGCGCGGAATGGGTAGCGCTCGCAAGTGGTCCCATGCACGTGGTCCATGCTCGGTATTGGCCACCAGCGCAGTCAATGCGGTGACTGTCATCGGCAGCATGAAAAAGGCCCAGATCGCGGCAGAGGATTGCAGCGGCATGCTCCATGGCATGGCTTTTTGCATGCGCAGCAGATTAAAGAACATGAATACTGCAATCAGCAGTGGTGCGACCAATGCCAACAGCAGGGCGAGCGAGCGACGCAGCTTGAAGGCTTCGACTGCAAGTGCGGTAGCGAAGCGCGGAGTAGGGGAGGAGTCAATAGCAAGCACGGTGGTAGCTCCGGGTCAGGACATTGCAAGAGCAGGCGCGCCAGGCTGCGCTGCCTGGCGATAGAGGGTTTCCAGCGTGCGTTGGCGTGGGGCAAGGGCATGGATGCGGATACCTGCCACGCACAGCACACGGTTCAATGCGGCGGCTCCGGCGCGGGCTTCCTCGCCGGGCGCGAAGCGCGCAACGATTGCGTCCTCTGCTTGGGTTACGTCGAAACCATGCGCGCGCGCAATGGCGATGGCGCGTTCCGGCGTGTCGGTTTCCACCGCGACT
>JBKJOY010000099.1:0-3040 GCA_046595415.1 Thermomonas sp. | reverse complement strand
GGATCAAGCGGGTGGTGCGCACCCGCTTTTGACCACGGCGCAAGGCATCACGATTGCCGACAACCAGAATTCATTGCGCTCCAATCCGCGCGGGCCGACGCTGCTTGAAGACTTCATCCTGCGCGAAAAGATCACCCATTTCGACCATGAGCGGATTCCGGAACGCATCGTGCACGCACGCGGCAGCGGTGCCCACGGCTACTTCGAACTCACCAGGTCTTTGGCGGCCTGCACCACGGCAAAAATCCTGACCGAGAAAGGCGTCCGCACGCCGCTGTTCACCCGGTTCTCGACCGTAGCGGGTGGCGCTGGCTCGGTTGACACGCCGCGTGACGTGCGCGGATTTTCGGTCAAGTTCTACACCACCGAAGGCAACTGGGACCTGGTGGGCAACAACATCCCGGTGTTCTTCATCCAGGACGCGATCAAGTTCCCCGACCTGATCCACGCGGTGAAGATGGAGCCGGACCGTGGCTGGCCACAGGCGGGCAGCGCCCACGACACCTTCTGGGATTTCGTATCGCTGATGCCGGAGACCCTGCACACGGTGATGTGGGCGATGAGCGACCGCGCCATCCCGCGCAGCTTGAGGATGATGGAAGGATTCGGCATCCACTCCTTCCGCCTGCTGGATGCAGCGGGCAAGAGCACCTTCGTCAAGTTCCATTGGCGTCCGAAGCTGGGCCTGCAAAGCACGCTGTGGGACGAAGCGGTCAAGCTGCAGTCCGCCGACAACGACTTCCATCGACGCGACTTGTGGGAGGCAATCGATGCGGGGGATTTCCCGGAATGGTCGCTGTCGGTGCAATTGTTCACCGAAGAGGATGCGGAGAAGTTCCCCTTCGATCACCTCGATCCGACCAAACTCATCCCCGAAGAACTGGTGCCGCTCACCGTGATCGGTCGCATGGTGCTGGACCGAAATCCGGACAACGTGTTCGCTGAAACCGAACAGGTCGCCTTCTGTCCGGCGAATGTGGTGCCGGGGATCGATTTCTCGAATGACCCGTTGCTGCAAGGTCGCTTGTTTTCGTATCTGGACACGCAGCTCTCGCGCCTGGGCGGACCCAACTTCCACCAAATTCCAATCAATGCACCCAAGTGTCCGTTCGCCCACCAGCAGCGCGACGGGCATATGCAGATGGAGGTGCCGAAGGGGCGGGTGGCATACGAGCCATCGAGCCTGGATCCGACATCCCCGCGTGCCAGCCGTGCATTGGGCTTCAAGTCATTTGCCGAACAGCCGGACGACGGCGCGAAAGGCCGCATTCGTGCCTCGAGTTTTGCTGACCATTACAGTCAACCGCGGATGTTCTTCAACAGCCAGTCGGCGCTGGAGCAGGCACATATCGCTTCGGCGATCGTCTTCGAGTTGTCCAAGGTCGAGGCGGTGCACGTGCGTGAAACCGTGCTGAGCCACATTCGCAACATCGATGAAAGCTTGGCGCTGCGCATCGCAGATGGTTTGGGCATGGGCAGCTTGCCGGCTGCGGCCGCTGTGTCAGCGCCGACACTCGACTTGCCACCGTCGCCTGCGCTTGCGCTCATCGGCAAGGCAAAGCACACCTTGCAAGGACGCTGCGTCGGCATCCTGATCGCAGACGGCAGCGACATGAAGCAGGTGTCCGCGATTCGCAGTGCAGCCCGCAAGGCAGGTGCGCAGGTCAAGCTGGTAGCGCCGAAACGTTCGATCAAGGACGCGACTGGCAAGCGCGTGGAGGTCGATGGGCAACTGGCAGGTACGCCTTCGACGGTGTTCGATGCGGTGGGCAGCGTACTGACGCCGGAGGCAGCTGAATTGCTTGCGCGCGACGCCGCGGCAGTGGATTGGTTCCGCGACGCCTTCGGCCATCTCAAGGCGATTGCCGCGTGTGGCGGCACCCGCAAGTGGATCTTCAAGGCCGCCGGGCTGAAGGCCGATGCAGGCGTGTTCGAACCGGAAGACGTGACAGGGTTCATTGATGCCGCAATGACCCGGCAGTGGAAACGCGAGCCCAAGGTGCGCACGTTGGCCTGAGCAACGTTCCGTACTGCGAACGCTTCAGGTCGCTACGTCGGCCTGGAGTGCTGCCAGTTGGGCAAGATCATCGCGTAACCATTGATAGGCGGCGTCGCGTGACGGCGCGTCCTGCTGGCGCAGGACCCACGCGGGATGCACGGTCGGCAGGATGCACATGCCATCGTCTCGCACGCGTAGCCTTCCGCGATCGCGCATCAACCCGAAGTCGGCCCCGAGGATCGCACGCGCCGCCGTGGCGCCAAGGGTGACGATGATCGATGGCTTGATCGACTCGATTTCTTGAGCAAGCCAAGGCGAGCATGCGGTGAAATGCATGGCCTCGGGATTGCGATGCAAGCGCCGCTTGCCACGTTGCTCGAAATGAAAATGCTTGACCGCGTTGGTCAGGTACAGCGCGTCTCGGCTCAACCCCAGTTCCTGCAGGATCTGATCCAATAATTTTCCGGCCGGTCCGACAAGCGGGCGTCCACTGATATCCTCGGCATCACCGGGTTGCTCGCCCACCAGCATCACCCGTGCATCCGCGGGGCCTTCGCCGAAAATCGTTTGCGTCGCCTTTTCCCATAACGGGCAGGCTCGGCACGCCTTCGCCTGCTCGCGTACTGCTGGCAGCCCTGCCTGCTCGATGCGCGTGGGTGCAGGTGCAGCAGGAATGCGACGCCTCGGCGCCTCCGCTTGGCGTGCGGCCATCTCGGCAACGTGTAAACCTGCATCACGCAGCAGACCGGGAATGAGTTGCGCTTCCGGCAAATGCTTCCAGTACCGCTGCGGCATCTCCTGCCGCATCATCTTCGGGTTGATTCGGGCCGGGTTGAAGATATTGGCGTAGTAGGTGCGCCAGAGATCCTCGCCGGCATCGTCGGTCGGCAGTTGGCCGGCATCGGCACCGTCGCCGAATTGCACCTCGTGGCCGTCCCACACCACGCTGCGATACGGCGTCAGGATGGCCCACTGCATGCCGGCAAAGCGCCGTACGAAAAACGGCGCGACCCGATCCAGGATGTAATGGCCAGGCTCGAA
>JBKJOY010000065.1:0-6847 GCA_046595415.1 Thermomonas sp. | reverse complement strand
CAAACGACTACAGCGCTAGTGATTCGAGTCGTCGTTCAAGCCGGCGTGAACAAGGTCGTCGCCTAGCCTAGCGCCTTGAGCCGATACAACGCCTCCAGCGCCTGTTTCGGTGTGAGTTCGTCGGGATCAAGCGCGGCAAGCGCATCCTGCGCAGCCGAACTGGGCGCGAACAGGCCAATCTGCTGTGGTGTATCCATCGCTTGCGCGGTCATCGGCGTGGAGGGCGAGTCGCGGTTGTGGCGTTCCAGTTCGGATAGACGCGCGCGCGCCTGTCGCACGACGGCCTGCGGCAAACCCGCCAGCGCGGCGACCTGCAAGCCGAAACTGCGATCCGCAGGCCCATCTTTCACCGCATGCATGAACACCAGTGATTCGTTGCCCGCGCCGTCGCGATGCTCCACCGCATCCAGATGCACATTGGCGATCCCGCTGCCGGGCTCTGCCAGCGTGGTCAGCTCGAAATAATGAGTGGCGAACAGCGTATGGCTGCGATTCACCGCGGCCAAGTGGCGTGCGCAGGCATCGGCCAACGCAAGGCCGTCGTAGGTCGAGGTGCCGCGGCCGATTTCATCCATCAGCACCAGCGACTGCTCGGTGGCGTGATGCAGGATGTAACTGGTTTCACTCATCTCGACCATGAATGTCGATTGCCCGCGGGCGAGATCGTCGCCAGCACCGATGCGGGTCAGGATGCGATCAATCGGCCCGATCACCGCGAGAGCGGCGGGCACGAAACTGCCGATGTGTGCCAGCAGCACGATGAGTGCGTTTTGCCGCATGTAAGTGCTCTTGCCACCCATATTGGGGCCGGTGACTACGTACATGCGGGTACGGTCATCGAAGACCAGATCGTTCGGCTCGAACGGTGCATCGCGCAGTGCTTCCACCACCGGATGACGGCCACGTTCGATCCGGATGCCGGGATCATCAACCAGTTTCGGTGCATTCCAGTCCAGCGTTTGTGCGCGTTCGGCGAATGCGGCAAGCACATCTAGTTCGCTCAGCGCAGCCGCGCACTGGCGCAGCCCTTCAATGGTTTCATTCAATGTGTCCAGCAGCGCTTCGTACAGCACTTTTTCGCGTGACAATGCGCGTTCGCGCGCAGACAGCACCTTGTCCTCGAAGCCCTTCAGTTCTTCGGTGATGTAGCGCTCGGCGCCGGTCAGGGTTTGCCTGCGGGTGTAGTGCACTGGCGCCTTGATGCTCTGGCCCTTGCTGATCTCCAGAAAATAGCCGTGCACGCGGTTGTAGCCGACTTTCAATGTGGCGATGCCGGTGGCGGCGCGTTCGCGTACTTCGAGATCGACCAGGAACTGGTCCGCGTTGCCAGACAAGTGGCGTAGCTCATCGAGTTCGGTGTCATGGCCCGTCGCAATGACGCCGCCATCCCGCGCAACCACGGGCGGTTGCTCGACCACTGCGTCCCGCAACAAGCGGGCATTGCCTGCGTGTTCGCCGAGTTCCGCGCGCAAGGTTTGCAGGCGCGGCGAATCCAGTTTGGCCAGGATGTCGCCCAAGGCCGGCAGCAAGGCGAGCCCATCGCGCAGTGTCGACAGGTCACGCGGACGCGCGCTGCGCAACGCGATTCGCGACAGGATGCGTTCGAGGTCGCCCAACGCGCGGAATTCGGCACGCAGCGCTTCATCAGCACGCGCATCGATCAAGGCTTGCACGGCATGGTGGCGTTCACTTGGGATTTGCCGATCACGCAGGGGCCGGTGCAACCAACGCCGCAGCAGGCGGCCGCCCATCGGGGTGATGGTGGCATCCAGCACGCCCAGCAGCGTGGCCTTGCTGTCGCCATCGACGCGGGTATCGAGTTCCAGGTGGCGACGGGTTGCCGCGTTCATGGCGATGGCTTCATCGGAGTGTTCCAGCGCGATCGAACGCAAGTGCGGCAAACGCTGTTTCTGGGTCTCTTCTATGTAACCGAGCAATGCCGCGGAGGCGGCAATCGCTCGCGGTCGGTCTTCGAGGCCGAATGCGCTCAAGTCATGCATGCTGAAAAATTGCAGCAATTGGCGTCGGCCACTATCGGCGTCGAACAGCCACGGCGCCCGCCGGCGAAGACCGCGTGTTTCGAGCACGGCAGGCGGCCAGCCGTCCTCATCGGTGATCAATACTTCAGCGGGTTGCAGCCGCGCCAGTTCGGCTTCCAGCGCATCATCTGAATCGACTTCATTCGCCCGCAGGCGCCCACTGGCGAGGTCTGCCCACGCCAACCCATAGCCTTGCCTGGTTCGGCTGATCGCGAGGAGCAGGGTGTCGCGGCGTTCGTCCAGCAGGGCCTCGTCGGTCACCGTGCCGGGCGTGACGATGCGGACGACCTTGCGTTCAACCAGCCCCTTGCTGGTTGCGGGATCGCCGATTTGTTCGCAGATCGCGACCGACTCACCCAGCGCCACCAGGCGTGCCAGATAGCCTTCGGCGGCGTGGTGCGGCACGCCTGCCATCGGGATCGGTTGGCCGGCGGAATTGCCGCGTTGGGTCAGGGTGATATCGAGCAGCTTCGCTGCCTTGCGCGCGTCGTCATGGAACAACTCGTAGAAGTCGCCCATCCGAAAGAACAGCAGTACGTCCGGGTGTTCCGCCTTGGCGGCGAAAAACTGGCGCATCAGCGGTGTGTGCTGCTCGTTGGACATCCGGACCGCGTCTTCTGAGGGGGTCTTCTAGTGTGCCCGATCCGGCTGTCCAAGCCAGGTCGTGCGCGTGGCATACGCAGGCGTGCGGTTGTGTGATAGCGTCTCCACAACGCAGCAAGAAGCTGCGCTCGCGACGCCAACCCCCACTGGCACGCGCCAAGCAAACGATGACCTCCGCTCGCGCGGCGGCCTCGTCATATCCGGCGTCCATATCTAGGGGGAAACATGCAACCCAAATACCTGCAACCAAAGCCACTCGCCATTGCCTTGATGGCAGCGATGGTGTCGATGACGGCGATGCCCGCGTTCGCTCAGGACAGCGGCAGCAAGGAGAAGGAAGCCAAGACGCTGGACGCGATCGTGGTCACCGCGCAGAAGCGCGAAGAGGCCCTGCAAGACGTGCCGATCACTGTGACTGTATTGTCCGAGGAAGCGCTGCAGGATTCCGGCGTTCGGGACATCAAGGATCTGCAGGTGCTGGTGCCGGGCCTGACCGTGACCAGCACCCAGAGCGAGGCCATCACCACCGCGCGCATCCGTGGCATCGGCACGGTCGGTGACAATGTGGGCCTTGAGTCTTCGGTTGGCGTGGTGATCGATGGTGTCTACCGGCCGCGCAATTCGGTAGGCTTCGGCGACCTCGGCGAATTGGAGCGGGTTGAAGTCCTGAAGGGGCCTCAGGGCAACTTGTTTGGCAAAAACACCTCGGCTGGCGTGATCAACATCATCACCAAACGGCCGAGTTTCGTGCGCAGCGGTGAATTCGAACTGACCGGCGGCACACCGGGTGCGCTCGGGGTCTCCGCCACATTCAATACGCCAGTAGGCGAGCAAAACGCCTTCCGCATCTATGTCGCCAATCGCAAGCGTGACGGATTCATGGATGTCGTTACTGGCAGGGGTCCGCGTACCAACCACAGGGATGCAGATCAGGATTTCCACTCGGTCCGTGCCCAGTGGCTGTTTACGCCCAGCGATAGCTTCGACATCAATTTTACTGCCGACTACACCAAGCGCGATGAGAATTGCTGCGCGGCGGTCACTCTAGTGCGTGGCGCCCCGTCGCCACTCATTGATGCGCTTGCTGGTGGCGCTGGACTCGCGCCCGTTGCGGACCCGTTCGCACGGGTCGCCTACAGCAACCGCGATACCGTCCAGAAGATCCAGGACAAGGGCCTCAGTGCGGAAGCCAACTGGACCACGCCCTGGTTCGGCGGTGCCACCCTGACATCAATCACTGCTTCGCGAGACTGGAACGTGGTCAATGGCTTGGATTTCGACTACTCCGCGGCCGATATCCTGTACCGCCAAGGCACCAAGGATGAGTCCTTCAGTGGGTTCAAGCAGCTCAGCCAGGAATTTCGCCTGACCGGTTCGACCGACAAGGTCGACTGGCTGGTCGGACTGTTCTATGCCGACGAGGATTTGAAGCGCAACGATTCCTATCGATTCGGTTCCGTCTACGAGCCGTACCTGTCGACGCTGGTCGGGCAGAACGTCCTTGCTGGCTTGCAAGCGAAGCTTCCACCGGGGTTCGTCAATCAGGCAAATCCAGCAACGTTCCTGTCCCAGGTCACTGGAAAGCCTTACGGAACCAACTTCACTGGCCTTGGCGCGCTGGACCATTACAAGCAAAGTGCCAAAAGCATTGCCCTGTTCACCAACAACACGTGGCACGCCTCAGAGGCGCTGGATGTGACGCTGGGTCTGCGTTACACCCAGGAAGACAAGAAGCTGGATTCGCTGTACAGCAATCCGAACGGCAGCATCGGCTGCGGAAGCGTATTGGCCAATCCCGGTGGCAGGGTCGGCGCAGCGCTTGCAGCGCGAATCCCGAATTTCGGACTGTTGTCCCCGCAAACCCAGGCGGCGTTGATTGGAGCAGTTGCTCCTGACATCGTGGGCTTCACGTGTTTGCCTTGGGCGAACGCGCTGCACAATGGCCGCTCGACTCACCAGGAACGCAATGAGTCGGAATGGACAGGCACGCTGAAAGCGGCGTATCGCTGGAACCCGAATGTCATGACCTATGCCTCCGCGGCACGCGGTTACAAGGCAGGTGGTTTCAACCTGGATCGGGTGCAGTCGTCCAATGGGCTTTCCAGTGGCGGCGCAGGCATCACGCCGGTCAATGACACCTCGTTCCCCGGCGAGTTCGTCGATAGCTACGAGCTTGGCACCAAGACCACTTGGGCCGGCGGTAACCTACTGCTCAACGCAACCCTCTTCCATCAGTCCTATAGCGATTTCCAGCTCAACAGCTTCCTTGGTACCAGCTTCGTGGTGCGCTCGATCCCCAAGGTCACGTCGCGTGGCATCGATACGGAGATCCTGTGGAAAGTCGCTGCGATCGAAGGCTTGATGCTGCAGGGTGGCGTTACCTACGCAAAGACCGAAAACGGCGACACGATTCCGGGCTGCGACTTTGTGGGGCCAACTCAGTTGACCCCTGCATGTCCAAAAATCGGTGCGCTGTACAAGCTTCCGGGCAGCCAGATCAGCTTTGCGCCTAAGGTGTCGGCGTCCGCAGCCATCACGTACGAATGGGCGCTGGATGAAGGCGTCCTGGCACGCTTCAACATCGGCGGCAAGTACATGTCGGAGTTCAATACCGGTTCCGATCTTGACGTCGAAAAGCGCCAAAGCGCCTACACCGTGGTGAATGCACGTATCGGCGTGGGTCCGAGTGATCGCAGCTGGTCGGTTGAGTTGTGGGCCCAGAACATTTTCGACACCGATTACCTGCAGGTGGGCTTCGATGGGCCGCTGCAGGCTCTCGGTACACCACTGCCGAATGCCCAACACACCGCGGCTGATCCGCTGAATACCTACAACGCGTTCCTGGGTGCGCCGGCAACCTACGGCATCACCTTCCGCAAGCGCTTCTGAACTGTCGCGTCTGATCCAATACCGGCCCGCATCGCGGGTCGGTTTGACAAGAGCTGCCGAACCGGCCCGCACATGCGGGCCGGTTTCGTTTTAGGGCCGCATGCGCTACAACGCCAGCAGTGTCTAACGCCGGATCCGCCATGATCATTCCCTCCGATGCTGAACTCGATGCGCTTGCGCAGGCCACAGGCCAACGCCTGCTCGCTGCGCGACACATGCTGGTGACGGCCGAAAGTTGCACCGGTGGCTGGATTGCCAAGGCGGTCACTGACATCGCAGGTTCATCGGCATGGTTCGACTGCGGCCTTGCGGCTTACAGCTATGAAGCCAAGCAAGCTTTGTTGGGCGTGCGCCCGCAGACACTGGAGACCCACGGTGCCGTCAGTCGCGAGACCGTGGTGGAGATGGTGTCCGGTGCATTGGTGCACTCCGGCGGCACGATTGCCGTCGCCGTGACCGGGATCGCCGGGCCAGGCGGCGGGATCGAGGACAAGCCGGTCGGGACGGTATGGGTGGCATGGAAGCGTCGCGGTGGTTACCCGCGGGCGGAAATGTTCCTGTTTGAAGGCAATCGCGATGCCGTGCGTAGGCAGACCGTGGCGGCGGCTTTGCGTGGACTCGAATACCAACTGGCGCTCTAGCCAAACTGTTGACGCTGGAACTCGTTAGTAGTATTACTACTAACCATGAGCCTGACCGAAACCCAGCAAGCCATCCACGCCTTCATCGCAGATCGCATCGAAGCCGAAGGCGTTCCCCCGTCGCAGACAGAAATCGCCCGTGCATTCGGGTTCAGCGGCGTGCGCGCGGCGCAGTACCACCTCGAGGCGCTTGAAGCGGCCGGTATGATCGAGCGCACGCCGGGCCGGGCACGTGGCCTGCGCTTGCTGCAATTCCCGGATACACCGCGGCAGCTGCCGCTGCCCGCCAACGATGACGTCCTGCATCTGCCAGTGTTGGGGCAGGTCGCGGCCGGCGTGCCAATTGGCGCAGGCTTTCATCAAGATGGATTGGGATCGGAGCAGGTCGTGCTGATGGACCGCGCGTTCTTTTCCCCGGCGCCGGATTACCTGCTGCGGGTCAAAGGCGATTCGATGCGCGATGAAGGTATCTTCGACGGCGACTTGATCGGCGTGCATCGCACCTCCGATGCGCGGAACGGACAGATCGTGATCGCGCGGATCGACGACGAGATCACCGTGAAGCTGTTGAAGATCGGGCAGGGCCGCATTCGCCTGCTGCCGCGCAATCCGGATTACAGCCCGATCGAAGTGCAACCCGGGCAGGACTTCGCCATCGAAGGCCTGTATTGCGGC
>JBKJOY010000013.1:0-8060 GCA_046595415.1 Thermomonas sp. | reverse complement strand
TGGGCAGCTTGATGATGTTGGCTTCCGGCGTGGTCGCCAGCTTGCCGAGCTCACGCAGGTCGTCGCTGTTGCGCTGGTCGTCCGGCAGCAGGTCGTTGAACTGGGCCACGATTCGCGACGCCAGCGAGATGTCGCGAGTCTCCACGACGACGTCTGCAGTGCGCGCGTAGGCCTGCACGATTGGCAGGAAGGACGCCGTGGCCAGCAACGGCGCTTCGTCGGTCAGGGTGTACAGGATCTTCGAGGTCATGGCTGCAGTCGCATTCGGAAGACCGCCATTGTCGCCGCTGGCCGTGGCCGCGGCAAAGCACAGGCTGGCGACCTTGGCGGACGTGCGTGGCAGTGACCTTCGGCACTGCGTCGGCCTCATGAAGAGGCGCAAGGTCGAACGACGCTAGCCTGGCCGGATGGAGTCTTCGAAATGCGAACCTACCTGCTTGCGGCGATATTGCTGTGCACCTCGGCACCCCTCGCTGCCCAACAACCCGCCACCCAACAACCCGTCGTCCAACAGAAGAAACGGCCACCACCCTGCATGAGCGAACACCACCGGCAGTTCGATTTCTGGATCGGCGAATGGCAGGTGACCGACCCTGACGGCAAGGCCGTGGGCCATAGCAACATCGAGTCCAGGCTCAATCGCTGCGTGATCCATGAGCATTGGCAGGGCGGCGGTGGCAGTGATGGGGAAAGTTTCAACATCTACAACGCCAGCAGCGGGCAGTGGGAACAGTTCTGGGTCGACAACGGCGGTAACCGCTTGCACCTCAAGGGCGCGCTGGTCGATGGCCGCATGGTGTTGTCCGGCGAGCAGGACAAGCCTGATCCAGGCAGCGGCATCGTCCAGCGGGAACGCATCACCTGGACCCCGAACGTCGACGGCAGCGTGCGCCAGTTCTGGGAAACCTCAAAGGATGGCGGCAAGACCTGGGCGGTGAGCTTCGATGGCCTGTATCGCCGAATAGCCAAACCGGTCGCACAGGAGTAACGCGGAGGGCGTCCCACGCCAACACGTGCAGGTGCGCCTGCAAATGAAACGGGGCGCAGCTTTCGCTACGCCCCGTTGATCACGCGATGGAGCGACTTACTTGACGTCGAACTCGCGGGTCTGCACGACGGCGCCGTCCAGCATGATCTCGAGCTTGTACTTGCCCGTCGGCCAACCGTCCGGCTTGTTGATCTGGAAGTCGGTGACGCCATCACCGGCCAACGCCAGGTCCTTGCTCTCCTCGTGGACGGTCTGGTTGCTGTCGACGTGGGTCCACTTCGCTGCCAGCTTGCTGGCGACCGATGCGGCGGGATCGCTGGTGCCCGTGCTCACGGCGGCATAGATGGTGTCCTTGGGAGCAAAGGTGGTCATCGGCGCGGTCACGCGCATGTCGGCGCCCACGGCATTACCCAGGTCGACGCTGCTGACCATGGCCGTTGCAGCCATCGCCGGTGCCGCGGGCGGCATCGGTGCAGGCATCGGCTCGCTTGCGACTGGCGGCATCGGCGCGGGTTCTTCCTTCTTCTTGCAGCCGACCAAGGCAACGCTGCCCAGCAATGCGGCCAACACGGCCATCTGAAGTGGATTGGATTTCATGGAAACTCCTTCACAAGGGTTGTCGAAACAGGGGGGGCTATTACTCAGCCGTGGGAATGCGCAGCACCTGACCCGGTTTGATCCGGTCAGGATTGTCCAACTGGTCGCGGTTGGCATCGTAGATTCGCTGCCAAGCGGGTTTGCCATAAAAGTGTTTGGCGATATGCGACAGGGTGTCGCCGCTGACCACCGTATAGCGCTCGTCACCGCCGATGATGGCTTCGGTCGAAGTCACGCCACCGTGCACATTGCTGAAATCGGGCTTGCCGTTCTGACTCATGGCGGCTCCAAGGTGTATCGGGAACGTGGGCGTAGCCGCTCACGGACGTGGACAGTGCCACGCGAACCGTTAAGAACACATGCGGATGTCGCAATGACTACTGGCGTTCGCTGCGGCCGAATGCAGGTGGCGCTGAACCCGGCATGGCCCGCCAAGGATTGATGTCGAGGCCGCCACGACGTGTGTAGCGTGCTTCCACTGACAGCCACTCTGGCTGGCAGCGTGCGGAGACGTCGATGAAGATTTGTTCCACGCATTGTTCGTGGAAGCCTGCATGGTCACGGAAGCTGGCGATATAGCGCAGCAACGAGGCCCGGTCGATGCGCGGCCCGCGATACGCGATGAACACATCCGCCCAGTCCGGCTGCGCGGTCACCGGGCAATTCGATTTCAGCAATGCACTGTGCAGGACTTCATCGACGAGGTCATCGCCGTCGGTGTCCAGCAACGCGCGATCTGGCGGACCGTAGCAATCCACCGCGACCTCCAGCGCATCGATGCTGACTGCAGCCGGCGAGTCGAAGGGTGGCAGCCCGAATGTCCATGCGACGTTGGCGCCGGCAGCAGCCGATAGATCAGCTTCAACCTGTGCGCGGAAGTGTTCGGCAGATTCAAAGCGGGCGGCGTTGCAGGAATTGAGGTACAGCTTCAGCGACTTGGATTCGATCAGGTTCGGCGAGGTCGCAGGGACCTGCAGGGTTGCGGTGGCGACCTGCGGCTTGCCCCGCAAATCGAGCCAGGAAAGTTCGTACGCATGCCAACGGTCGATGCCGGTAAACGGCAGGCTTGCGCCATCGGTGATGTCGAAGCCATCCCGACCCAGTGCCCTCGGAATCGGATACAGCAGACCTACATCGAACTGGCTTGGATAGGCAACTCCACGCCCGAGCAGCGAATGCTCGGGGGAATGTGCAGGCGCGGATGCGTCGTCCGTCATGCGATGCGCGGCGTGGGCTAGTGGTTACTTGACCTCGAACTCGACCAACGCGATCGGCCGCCTATTCAAGTCAACCTCGACGTTGTACTTGCCTGCTTCCTTGGCTTCGAAGTCGAATGCGGTGAACGCGCCGGCGATATTCTTGTGTTCTTCCTTGCGCGACTTCCCATCCTCATGGAACCAGAACACCTCCATGTTTCCGCCCATCTGGCGGCCCTTGGTCGGCACCGAAACATAGACGGTGGCGCCTACGGTGAAGTCGCGCTGCAGCTTGACAAGGTCACCCCGATCATCGATTGCAGGACCGACGAAGGCGACGTTTGGCTTCACTTCCACTGTGCCGACGCCGTTCGGGTCGTCCTTCGGCGCCGGGTGGGCATCGATGGCAGTCGGCGCTTCCGGGCCCTGCCGATTGCAGGCCGCCAGGGCGCAGGTCAGCAGGGCAAGAGTCAACGTGCGGCGGATCAGGGTCATGACGTTCCTCGCGCGGGGGCGCGCAACAAAAATGATGCCGGCAGCGCCGACAAGGTGCGGGCGCATTCTAGGCCATCGCCTGCACCGGATGCCGAACGCCTCGCAATCCCATAGTGACGACGCTACCGGTATTCAGCTTGGTCATGCCTGATGTTCGTGGGCCAGGTATTCCGCCGAGCGCATCTCGATCAGGCGCGATGCAGTGCGCTCGAACGCGCCGACCAGGCGTTCGCCCGAATACAGCGCAGGCGGTTCCGCATCCGCGGTGCAGACCAGGTTGACGTGGCGATCGTAAAGTTCGTCGACCAGGGTCACGAAGCGCCGCGCTGCGTCGTCGCGGTCGCCGTCCATGCGCGGGATGCCACCCACCAGCACCGTATGGAATTCGCGCGCGACCTGGATGTAATCGCCACTGCCGCGCGGGCCTTCGCACAATGCGCTGAATTCGAACCAGCACATGCCCTTGCAGCGCGCGCGCACTGGCACCCGCCGACCGTCAAGCTCGATGCCTGCATCGCGATGGGCATCGTCGGCCCCCAGCGCACGCCAACGTTCCTGCAGCCAGGGGTCGGACTGTGCATCCAGCGGCGCGCGATAGATGGTCGACTGGCTCAGCGCGCGCAGCCGATAGTCCTCTTCACTGTTCAGGTGGACTACGTGGCAACGTTGTCCGATCAGCGCGATCGCCGGCAGGAAGCGGACGCGCTGCAGGCCATCCGGGTAAAGAGTTGATGGCGCCGCGTTGGAACTGGTGACCAGCACCACGCCTTCGGCGAACAGGCGTTCCAGCAGGCGCGCCAACAACATCGCATCGCCGATGTCGCTGACGAAGAATTCATCCAGCACCAACACCCGCAGGGTGGCGCCCCACTGGCGTGCGACGGCTGCCAATGGATCGCGTTCACCGGCGTATTCGCGCAGGCCAGCGTGCACCTCGCGCATGAAGCGATGGAAATGCGTGCGGCGCTTGCCGGTGATCGGCAAGCCGTCGTGGAACAGATCGATCAGGAAGGTCTTGCCACGGCCCACGCCGCCCCACAAATACAGGCCGGCGACCGGCTCCGGCGGATCGCCGCCGAACATGCGCTCGAACAAGCCACGCGTAGGTGCAGGTTCGGACACCGCCAGATGGATGCGGTCGAGCTCGGCCAGTGCCGGCAGTTGCGCCGGATCCTGCAGCCAGTCGCCGCGCGCCACGCCTGCAGCGTAGCGCTGCGAGGGCAACATCGGATCAGGCATCGGCAACTGCGGCAGGCGGCAGCCACGCTGACACACCATGCTTCACCGCGCCGCGCAGGTCGATCAGCTTGCGATGGAAGAAATGCCCCGCGCCAGGCATCAGCACCAGTTGCGGCGGCATCGGCAAGGCGTCGACCCAGTCACGCACCGCATGTGCATCGACGATGTCGTCGTCCTCGCCCTGGATCACCAGCCACGGGCACGCGGGCAATGAGATGTCCCCGAAGGACCAGGTCCGCCCGACCGGCGGCGCGATCGAAAGCAGGAATTGCGCCTGGAGTTCGTCGGCGGCGCGCAGGCTGACCCACGCGCCAAAGCTGAAGCCGGCCAGCCACAGCACGTGGTCCGGGAAGTTGGTGTTCGCCCAAGCCGCGACGGCGCGCAGGTCTTCGAGTTCGCCGCCGCCATCGTCGAACGCACCCTCCGATTGGCCGACGCCACGGAAATTGAAGCGCAGCGTGGTTGCACCGCACTCGCGCAGCGCGCGGGCGGTCATCGTCACCACTTTGTTGTGCATCGTCCCGCCCTCGGTCGGCAGCGGGTGGCAAATGATTGCCAGCAGCGGGCGTGGATCGGCATCGGGCTGATCGAGCAATGCCTCGATGCGGCCCGCCGGGCCTTCGATGAAAAAGCTCGGGTCGGTCGCGGCAAGCGCGCTGGCTGGTGGGTTGGTCATGCCGCCATGATGCCGCAACCCGTGTCTGCCGCCCGTAGCGAACGCGGGAAACAACAACGCCGCCCGTAGGCGGCGTCCTGGAAAAGCAGGCTGCGCATTATTTACTCTGCGAAACCATCCACTCAACCGTGGCCTTGACCTGATCATCGGTGAGCGCGGGATTGCCACCCTTGGCTGGCATCACGCCCACGTTGCCCTTGTACCCGCTGATCGCCCGGCTTACCAGCATGTCCATGCCCTGTTCCGCCATGCGTGCACCGATCCCGGCCGCGTTCAGCATCGGTGCGCCACCCGCGCCCGCGGTATGGCAGCCGGTGCACAGGTTGCCGAAGACCACGCTGCCGTCCATCGTGCCGCCGTAAGCGACCTGCGAGGCGGCGGCGCTGGCCGCAGCCTTCATCGCATCGGCCTGGGCGGCGGCGCCGGTGGCACCGGCATAGACCTCACCGACCGGGGCAATGCGATTGATCACGCGCTGCTCGGCGGCCGGGTCCACATCGCGCTTCATCTGACCGTTCAGATAATGGGCGAACAGGATCAGGCCAAGGGTCAAACTCGCCAGGAAGGCGATGACCATCGAGAAGTGCTTGAGGAATTCCAGATCGTAATTGCGCACGGTCCACCTTGCGTGTGGAGGCCTGTCAAGGCCGTCTAACCGCTGATTATCCCAGAAATGGACGGGATCCGGCCAGCGGCCTGCAAGGTCGCAGCAACTGCGACCCAGACCCGGCACACTTCAGGCCATGTCGCCTGCCTCCATGCCGCCCGTGCAACAGCTTGCCGTGTTCCGCGCCAGCCGCTTGGAACGCCTGCTGGCGCCGCTGCAGATCCTGTTGCAATCGCAAGGCCCGGAACATCCGCTGGCGCCGCTGCAGGTGGTGGTCGGCCACGCCGGCTTGCGGCCTTGGCTGCTGGGGCAGATGGCGCGCGCAGCGGGGAGCGAAGGCATCGCCGCCAACATCGAAGTCATGTTGCCCAGCACGTGGCTGCAACGCCTGGCCAAGGACGTGCTCGGGGAGTCAGTGGTCGCGCAGGCACCGTATCGTCGTGAAATCCTGCGCTGGCGCATCCATGCGCTGTTGCCGCAGGTCCCGCTGGCCCAAGTGCAGGCCTATCTGGCGGGTGGCGATGCGGCGCGCCGGCGATTCCAGTTGGCTGATCATTTGGCCGGATTGTTTGGACGCTACAGCCTCTATCGCCCGGACTGGCTGGCGGCATGGGCGCACGGCAACGAACGCATCCCCGCCGAAGCCCGAAACTCACCGCTGCCTTGGCTATGGAAACGACTGCGTAGCGACATCGGCCAGCCGCATCGCGGGGAGCGCCTGCAGCAACTCGCCACCGCATTGGCTGCGGGCGAGCGTGCGCCGGGCGACGGATCGGCGCTGCATCTGTTCGGCATCAGTCACTTGGCGCCCGTTGAGCTGGCGGTGTTCGCCGCGCTGTCGGTGCAGCGTCCGGTGGCGCTGTACCTGCCCGATCCCTGCCGCGTGCGCGACTGGATCCTGGGCCTGCCTGCGGACCGGGCGTGGTTGCATGCGGCATGGGCCAGCGACCAGCCGGAACAGGCCGATGCTGCGTTCCTGGCGCAGCCGCATCCGCTGCTCGCCGCATGGGGACGCATGGGCCAGGAGTTCCTGCTGGCACTCGAAGACCACCAGTTGTTGGCTGACGTCCGCGATGCCAGCGATGGTGACGAAACCCACATCGGCAGCGGCTGCAATCGTTTGCAGCGGCTGCAGCAAAGCCTGCGCCAGAACGATGTCGCCGTGCTTGCGCCCGCGCTGGATGCGACTGAGGAGCGCGGCGACGCCAGCCTGCGTGTGCATGCCTGCCACACCCGCCTGCGCGAGCTCGAAGTGTTGCGCGACGTCTTGCTCGATGCGCTGGCCCAATCGCCTGAGTTGACCGCCGCCGACATCGTGGTGATGGCGCCAGACATCGCGGCCTACGCGCCATTGCTGCCCGCAGTGTTCGGCGAACCCGGCGTGGCCATCGCGCCGCTGCCGTATCACTTGGCCGATGTTCCGCTGACCGCCGCGCATCCGTTGCTGCAGGCGTATGCGCGCCTGCTTGACCTGCCGTTATCGCGTCTGCCCGTCGCCGAGATCGTGGATTTGCTGCGCAACCCGGCCGTCATGTTGCGGTTCGCGCTTGATGCGGGCGGCGTGGCGCGGATCGAGGGTTGGTTGCGCCAGGCCAACGTGATCTGGGCACTGGATGCGTCGCAGCGCGTGCGCGAAGGGCTGCCGGCCACGGCGACGCACAGCTTCGCCTGGGGTGTCGACCGATTGCTGGCCGCGCATGTGTTCGGCCAGGTCGATGACGTCGTCTCATTGCCCGAAGGCTCGCTGTTGCCGGCCGAGGCCGCGATCGAAGGTCCGCAGGCCAGCGAGCTAGGCGCACTCGACGCGCTGTTGACGCTGATCGCCGACTGGCAACGCGACGCCACCCAACCGCGCTTGGCCAGTGCGTGGGCGCGGCGCATGGAACTGCAGCTCGACGCGCTGTTCCGGGTGACGCCGCAGGACAACGCCGGCAATGAGGCGCTTGGCGTCGTACGAAGTTTGGTGCGCGAGCTGGCCGACCTGCCTGCCAAAGCCGGCATGGATCCGGAGCTGGACTACGCCGTGATCCGTGAGCTGTTGCAGCAAGGCCTGCAGGCAGTGCCGGCGCGGCAGCGGTTCCTGTCGGGCAGCATGACCGTATGCGGCATGGTCCCGCAGCGGGCCATTCCGTTCCGGGTGATCGCGGTGCTGGGGCTGGACGAAGGCGCATTTCCGCGCCCCGCCCGTGGTGACGGCCTGGACCTGATGGTGCGCCACCGCCGCAGTGGCGACCGTGGCCTGCGC
The DNA here is from genome assembly GCA_046595415.1 of Thermomonas sp. Taxonomy (GTDB): domain Bacteria; phylum Pseudomonadota; class Gammaproteobacteria; order Xanthomonadales; family Xanthomonadaceae; genus Thermomonas. Next base: position 17 of record JBKJOY010000013.1, on the reverse strand, counting down.
GACGACGACCGCTGGCT